>CAMZJG010000203.1 GCA_947307505.1 uncultured Clostridia bacterium
GAAGCTGCTGGATACCGGGAAAAACGTGATCTTCCTGGATATGTCCCGGGAGATGTCTGCTTCCTACCAGAACAGCATGAGCGCCGCCGAAGCGGTCCGTCCTCTCTACCCGGATCAGGAGCTGTACATCATGGATACCCGCTGCATTTCCGGCGGTCTCGGTACCCTGGTGGTCAACATGGTCCGGCGCATGGAAGACGGGGAAAGCTACCGGGAGGTCATCGCCTGGGGCGAGGAAAACAAGCTTCGGATCGCCCACCGCTTTACTGTGGACGATCTGAAATACCTGAAGATGGGCGGCCGGGTCTCCAACGCCTCCGCCCTGGTGGGCTCTCTCCTGGGCATCAAGCCCGTCCTGTATGTTCCGGACCGGGGCACCCTGGACGTGGTGAAGAAGGCGCGGGGCCGCAAGGCGGCGCTGAAATCCATCCGGGACGGGATCCTGAACGATTTCTCCAAATCGGATCCCGCGGGAACGGAGGTCCATATCCTCCACGCGGACTGTCGGGCAGACGCAGAGTATATCCGGGATGAGATCAAAAGCGCTTATCCCCAGGTGGGCGAGATCACCATCACCCAGCTCGGCGTCGTCATCGGCGCCCACTGCGGCCCGGGGCTGCTGACGGTATTCTATCTCTGCGGCGGCCGTAATCCGGATTGAGCCATGACGGTCACGGTACTGACGGAAAACCGGGCCTGCGGTTCGGCGGAATGCGCCCATGGGCTCAGTCTGCATTTGGAAACCGGTTCCCAGAGCATCCTCTTCGATTTCGGGCCGGAGGGGGACCTGCTGCTGCGCAACGCCCGGACCCTTGGGATCGACCTGGCCCGGGTCGACCTGGCGATCCTGTCCCATGGACACGACGACCATTCCGGCGGGCTGGAGGCTTTTCTCCGGGTAAACGACCATGCCCCGGTGTATCTCCACAGGCTGGCCTTCGCCCCGCATTTTTCCCAGCGCCGGGAGGGGCTGAAATGCATCTCCCCCGATCCGGAGCTGTTGGAACGGTACGGGACACGCCTGCACCTGACGAACGATGTCTTTTCTCCCGGGGCGGGTCTGACGCTGTTTTCGGACCCGGAGGACAGCGACCTCTCCCCCGGCTCCAACGGCACCCTGTATGAACAGGCGGGGGATTCCCTGGTCCCCGACCGCTTTTTTCATGAGCAGGACCTGCTGATCCGGGAGGACGAAAAACTCTTCCTCTTCGGCGGCTGCGCCCACCGGGGCATCGTGAACATCCTGCGCCGGGGCGAGGCGCTGGCGGGAAGAGCGCCGGACGCGGTGTTCTCCGGGTTCCATCTGACGAATCCCGGGCTGAAGCGGGATGAACCGGAGGACTTCGTCCGCCGCGTGGGCGGGGCGCTGGAGCGATTCCCCTCCCTATATTTCACGGGCCACTGCACCGGAGAGGGACCTTACCGGATCCTGAAGGAGATCCTGGGCGACCGGCTGCAGTATCTGGGCTGCGGCCTGCGCTTCACTCTTTGAATCCCATTCCGGAAGAATCCGGTTCCCCGGTTGATTCTCCCGGATTCATGGTGTATACTGTACGCACTCAATCTTTAAGGAGGTTCTGAACATGAGCAATCTGGAAAAAGTTGACGCCTTTCTGAAGGACGCCGGTACCTTCTTCTACACCACGACGGATGGAGACAAGCCCCGGGTCCGCCCCTTCGGCTTCTACATGCTGTTCAAGGATAAGCTGTACTTCGGCATGGGCAAGCAGAAGCAGTCCTTCGCTCAGACCGTGGCCAACCCCAATATCGAGGTCTGCGCCATGAACGCCAAGCGCCAGTGGATCCGCATCCGCGGCACCGCCGTGGTGGACGACAGCCCCGAGGCCCTGGAGGCCGCCTTTGCGAAAGGCCCCTTCCTGAAGACCCTGTACAACGAGCAGACCGGCAATAAGCTGGGCATCGTGGCCGTGGAGAACGGCTATGCGGAGATCGCCGATATGGGCGGCGGCTTCGAGAGCTTCAATTTCTGAGAGATCCGCACAACGGAACAGGCGCCTGCCGATGCAGGCGCCTGTTCTTTGATTCCATTTATCTTTGATCGTGCGGATCCGACCCGAAATGGATGTCAGGCCGGTAAAACTCAAAGATCACCGCGTCCCGTCCCGCTTCGTTTGCCGGATCATGGCTGGTCCAGCCCACCCGCATCGCTCCGAGCCATTCCGCCAGCCTGACGGTGAGCGGCCTGGGGCCGATCTTGTAGGCGATGAACTGGGGACGTGAAAGGAAATTCAGCAGAGTGTACCCCAGGAAATAGTGGACGATTGGAGCCTTGCTTTTGTACAGCTCCGGGGGCTGGGCGAGCTGCCCCCGGAGAAGCTCCGGTGCATGGAACCGGAACCAGGCGACGATCCGGGGATCGAAACTCTCGATGCAGACGTCCCCGGGATACTCCCGGAGCAGCGCCAGGGTCTTTCGGCAGAGCTCCCGGTTTCGATTTCCGCTCTTCAGCTCCACGATCAGGGGAGTTCGTCCGTTCACCAGCTCCAGCATCTGGGAAAACAGGGGGATCCGTTCCTCCGTCCCGCAAAGAGACAGGGCATGGAGCTCCGGCCAGGTCAGTTCATCCACCCGCTCTTCCCTGCCGCAGACCCGCAGCAGATCGTCGTCATGGAATACCACCACCTGTCCGTCCCGGCTGAGCTGCACGTCCAGCTCCATCCCGTAACCGGCATCCGCCGCCCGGCTGAAAGCCGCCAGGGAGTTTTCCGGGATCTGCTTATCCGGCGTATGCAGGCCCCTGTGAGCGAAATTGCGTCCTTGAAAAGGGAGCTTTTTCTTTCCGCCCCGGCCCGGGGCAATGAGCAATATCGGCAGTGCAAGGAGGCCGAGTGCGACAAAGCCGCTTTTTTTCATGTGTCCGTCCTTTCTCCCGTCAATCCCCGTCCAGGGCTTCCAGGCCGTGGGCGTTTTCCACCTTCCTGGCCTTGATGTTCTTCACAAGGGCGGTAAACAATATAAGACTCAGCACGCAGATGATCAGGGCATAGACCGGCAGCGTGCGCCAGGCCAGGGTCA
>CAMZJG010000204.1 GCA_947307505.1 uncultured Clostridia bacterium
TTGGTCTTATCCGTCACCTTGCTCCGCAGATCCTGGATATCCGGATACCAGTCGGAGGATTCATCGCATACATAGTGCACGGGTTTGCCCCCCGCCAGAGTAATGGAAGCGGTCCACAGGGGATAATCCGGGCTGGGCACCAGGATCTCATCTCCGTTATCCAGCAGCGCCTGCATGGTCATGGTGATGAGCTCGCTCACCCCGTTGCCTGTAAAGATATCCTTGATCCCCACATTGGGGATATGCTTCAGCTGGCAGTACTGCATGATAGCCTTCCGGGCGGAAAACAGGCCCTGGGAATCGGAATAGCCCTCGCTGGCCCGAAGGTTATAGATCATATCCAGAATGACCTCGTCCGGCGCAAAAAACCCGAAGGGGGCTGGGTTGCCGATATTGAGCTTCAGGATCTGCGCGCCCCGTGCCTCCATCCGCATCGCCTCGTCCATCACGGGTCCCCGGATATCGTAGGCCACATTGTTCAGTTTGCTGGACTGGTTGAATTCCCGTTTCATGATCGTTTCCTCCAAATAAAAAACCGCCCTGAGCCTAAGCTCAGGGCGGATATAAACATATCCGTGTTACCACCTGAATTCGGGCCGAAGGCCCGCACTCTGCCCGGTACCGACATACCGGCCCCTGGATAACGGAGGGTACCCGTCAGGGCTTACTCGGAGCGAACTCCTTTACGTCCTGCCGCTCGGGGATGGCTTCGGCTCCATTGGCATTGAGGCTCGCACCGGCCGCCTCTTCTCTGTATGCCGCAAAAAGCGTACTCTTTCCCGTCGTTGCGTTTCGTTATGAAATTATTTGAAACTTTAGCACAGGTCTTTCGGTTTGTCAAGAGTCTGAGTTTATTTTCTGCGCCCGGCGGCAAAATTCGGAAACTTCGTGCCGATACCGCTCCGTGTCCGTCAGATAGCTCAGTCCGTGGCCCGCACCCGGAAAAGTCACCAGCCGGATCATCTCCGGATTCGCCGCTGCGATCTCCCGGCTCATTTCCAGGGGCACGAAGCGATCCTCCTCCCCGTGGATCAGTAAAATGGGAACCCGGGTGTGTTTTACCGCCTCCATACAGTTCACCCCGTCGAAGGAAAAACCGCCGAAGAGAGCCGCGCCGAAGCGCATCATAGCCAAAGCGGGTTTCTCCGGCAGACCCATATCCCGGCTCACTTTTCCCAGAATGGCAGCAGGAGAGGAATAGGGAGAATCCGCAATGATACAACGTACGTTTCCCGGCAAAGGCAGGGCGGAGGTCAGAAGCACCGTCGCTGCGCCCATGGACACCCCATACAGCGTCACCGGCCCCCGCAGTTCCGGTCTGTTTTGGATATACTCCAGCCAAGCCAAACAATCCCATCGTTCCATGACGCCGAAGGTCATGGTCCTTCCCTCGCTGTCTCCCTGGGCCCGCTGATCCACCAGGAGGACATTATGTCTTTCCCCCAGGAGGAAGAGTCCGCCTCCGCTGAAATCCCGCAGACCGGTCGCCCGCCAGCCGTGGAAGCAAAGGTCTACCGGCGCCTCCGGGCCGCCGCGAAGATAGAGCCTGCCCCTGAGCTTCAGTCCATCCCGGGAAGTGATGCTGACCCGTTCACAGGGCTCGGCGGCCATCCGCCGGATCATCCCCCGCATCTCGTCCGCCCGGGGCTCATACTGCTCTCCCGGCGGCAGACGATAAATATCGTTCTGTCCCTTCTGGGGGGAGCGGAAGGCGATCCGGTAAGGGAGATACAGGCTCAGAAAACCGGCGGCCCCCAGGACTGCCGAAGCCGCCGCGGCCTTACGGATGAAGGATGCCGTAGGAGGCGACGTCTTCATAGCGGCCGTCCTTATAATCATGGGATTTCTGGGTACCTTCATACTCCATTCCGCTCTTCTGCATCACCCGGCCCGAGGCGGGATTGGAGACGAAATGCCGGGCATAGATCTTATGCAGGTCCAGCACCTGGAAGCCGAAGTCGATTACCGCTTTGCAGGCTTCGGTGCCGATGCCTTTGCCCCAGTGTCGGCGGCCATAGGCATAGCCCAGCTCCGCCCGGTGGTCCCGGGGCTCCATCACCAGGCAGATGAATCCGTACATCTCCCCGGTCTCTCGACCTGTCACGGCAAAGACGCAGGAGGATCCCTTCTCCCAGGAGGCGCTCATTCCGCCGATCCACCGCCGCACATTCTCCTCCGGAAAGGGATAGCTCATGGCGTGGGTGGTCTTGACGACCTCCGGATCGTTCATCTCCGCCGTTATGGCGGGTACGTCCTCCTCCCGGAAGGGACGAAGGATCAGGTTTTCCGTGGTGATGGTTCTGGTTTCCGCATTATACTTCATTGGATTACCTCCTTGTTGCCCAGCTGCCAAAAGGCCACCGCCCCGGCGGCGGCCACGTTCAGCGAGTCCACTCCCCGGCTCATGGGGATACGCACCGCATAGTCGCAGAGGTCAATGGTCTCCTGCCGGAGACCGTCCCCCTCTGTGCCCAGGAGAAGCGCAAGCTTTTCCGTTTTTTCCAGAACCGGATCCCCCAGAACCGCCGCATCCTCCCGCAAGGCCAGGGCGGCGACCCGGAAGCCCATGTCATGCAGTCGGGAAATGCCGCCGCCAGGCCAGTCCTCACCCTGATCTCCCAATCTGGCCCAGGGCAGGAGAAGCACGGTCCCCATGCTCACCCGCACCGCCCTGCGGCACAGGGGATCGCAGCAGGAGGGGCTGAGGAGCATGGCGTCCATCCCCAGAGCGGCTGCGGAACGGAAGAGCGCGCCGACGTTGGTGCTGTCGGTCACATCCTCCAGCACGGCGATCCGCGCAGCGCCGGAGCAGACTTCTTCCGCCGTCCGCGGCCGAGGGCGGCGCATGGCACAGAGGATGCCACGGGTCAGGGTATAACCGGTCAGCCGGCTCAGCAGTTCTCTCTCCCCGATATAGACCGGGACATCCCCGGATTTTTCCAGGATGGCTCTGCCCTGCCCTTCCAGCCGTCTCCGATCCATGAGCAGGGACACGGGCTGATACCCTGCCTCCAGGGCCAGGGTCACCACCTT
>CAMZJG010000205.1 GCA_947307505.1 uncultured Clostridia bacterium
CCTCCTGGAACGCCTGCTCCAACCTCACCCTGATCACCTGCATCATCCCCGAGGGAGAAGAGGCATAAAGCTTCCGCAACATGACGATGGCGCGCTGCAAAACACCGCAGCGCGCCATTTTCTTTCCTTTGATCTGAGACTCGCTATTTCAGGATCGCATCCAGGACAACGGGCAGCACCTTTTCCAGGGCGTACTGCTCCGCTTCTTCCGCCGCCTTTGCCCCCAGTTTCTGCCGGAGATCGGGGGATTCCATCAATCTGCCGACGGCGGCGGCGCAGGCTGAACTATTCCCATAGGGATACAGGAGCCCGTTCTCCCCGTCCCGGATCAGATCCTTGTTTCCCTTCACATTGCTGGCCGCCACAGGCAAGCCCATGTGCATGGCTTCCATGACATTGAAGGGCAGGCCTTCGCTGCGGCTGGTGGTCACGGCGGCGTCCGCCATACGGTACCACCGGGGCATATCCTCCACCCGGCCGGGGAAACGGACACGGTCGCCCAGGCCCAGGCTCTGTGCCAACGCCTTCATTCGTTCCAGCTCCGTCCCATCGCCGCAGAGCACCAGGACCGCCCGCTCCGGCAGTTCCTGCATGGCCCGGATCAGTATGGCCTGGCTTTTACGGGGTGAAAACTCCGCGGGATACAGGAGGACAAACGCCTCAGCGGAAATGCCCAGTTCCCGCCGCAGCTCCGTTCCTGCTTCCGCCGGCGCTTCATCCAGGCGGGAGAAATCCACCCCCATGCCGGGGATACGCTCCACCTTTTTGCCCAGGCTGAAGCGCCTGGCCAGTTTTTCATCCCAATCATTCATGGTAAGGACCAGATCCGTCACCGGCGCGGTGATGCGCTCCGCTCCCAGCAGGAATTGCCGCTTCAGCCAGGGCGTATCCTCATCGAAGAGATAGCCGTGGACCACGTTCACCACCCGGGGACGGTTCCGCATGCCCAGCATCGCAAAACGGGCAAAAAAGGCCGCGAGGGAGGTATGGGTGATGATCAGCGCATACCGATTCCGGCGGACGTCCTTCCGCAGGAGCCGGGAGGATCGGAAATTGGACAGTGCGCCCATCCGCTTTTCCAAAGGCAGCTCCAGGCCGCCGTCTATGTACTCCGGCGCTTCGGGAAGATCCCGGCAGGCCGCATACACCTGCCAGCCCCGGGCTTTCAATTCCTGAAGATAGGGCAGGTGGAAACTGCGGATATGTCCCCAGGTGGAGGCGACCACCAGGAGCTTGTCCTTGTCCGTCTCGCTTCCCAGCTGTTCATCGTTCACGAATTCGCCCCGGAATACGGTGGCCAGCAGGATCCGCAGATCAAAAAGGATATTCCAGTTTTCGATATAATAGATATCGTGCTCGATGCGTTCCTTGATGGGGGTGTCTCCCCGCAGACCGTTGATCTGCGCCCAGCCGGTCATGCCGGGGCGGACCTGATGCCGCACCATATACAGAGGGACGGAATCCTTGAACTGATCCACGAAATGGGGGATCTCCGGCCTGGGACCGACCAGGCTCATGGTCCCCAGGAAAACACACGCCAGCTGAGGCAGCTCATCCAGAGAGTATTTTCGCAGGAAGGAACCAAAACGGGTACGGCGGTCGTCCGTCTTCCTGCTCCAGGCCCGGTCCTGCTCATCGTTCACCCGCATGGAGCGGAATTTATACATGGTAAAGGGTTTTTTGTGCTTGCCCACACGCTCCTGCTTGAAGATCACCGGACCCGGGGAAGAGATCTTCACTCCTATGGCGCAGAACAAGAACAGGGGGGAAAGAACGATCAGCGCCAAGCCGGAGAACAGGATATCCCCCGCCCGTTTGATGAAGGCATTGGCGAAATTGTCCAGCGGGATGCGCCGGATGTTCAGCAGCGGGATCCCGTTGAGATCGTCGAACTGGGGCCGGGCAGGCATGTACTCCGCATACACCGGGATGATGGAGAGCTTGACCCCGGCCTGCTCGCAGGCGTCGATGATCCCGGGAGTCTCTCCGTATTCCTCCGGCGAAATGGCGGAAACGACCTCATCCGGCTGCAGCGTCTCCAGGATCTCCTTCAGCCGGTCCAGGCTGCCCAGATAGGGAGTGCGGCTCATTTCACCGGTCTCCTGCAGCGCCGCATAACCCAGGGTCTCGTACCCCAGCTCAGAATCGTTTCTCAGTTCGTTCATATACCGGACGGCGGAAGCCCCGCTGCCCACGATGACCACGGTCTTCAGGTTCTTCCCCCGTTTCCGGATGGCCCGGAGGGTCTTCCGCACCACCACCCGCTTCACCGCCAGCACAAATACGCTCATGGCGAAGAACAGAGCCAGGGTCCAGCGGGAGTAATTATCCTCACCGCCGACGAAGAGATAGCTGAGGAGCATCATTGCATCCAGGAGACTGGCCTCCAGCAGGCGGATCAGTTCATCCCGGATCCGGGTCTTCCGGCTGGATTGGTACAGCCGGAAGGCGGCGTAAGTGAACAGCTGTATCAGGGTGAATACCACGCCAAGGCGCAGAAATCCGCTCAACGGAACGCTGACGATCCCGTTGGGCATCACAGAGAAACGTATCCAATAGGCGACGGGCAGCATGAGATAGATCAAAATGCCGTCACTCAGCACATTCAGCCGGTTGAACAGCTGTTGGTTTTCTCGGATCATACGACCACCGATCTGTATCTATATCATGGGTGAAGAAGGTTTTCTCATCAATATATACCACAGAGTGAGAACAAAGGCAAGCGGCGGCTCCTGCCAAACCCGGCAGATCCTGCCGAACAGGCGAAGGCGGCGGTCCGCAATCCCCCTGCCGGAACAGCCGTCCGATTCAAGCCCCGGAGGAGAGGACGGACTCCTCTCCCGAACCGCCGGTGAACCGGTGATCCCAGGCATCATGCCGCCGAAAACGGACCGTTCTTCCATCCCTTTTCTCCTTCTCTGTATGCGGTTTATCCTAAGTTTGTTGAATAACGCTGTTTCCCATCGCCTGTCCATGCGGTGCCTGTGACTTAAGGTGCGCTTGTCTTTTTGCCTTTACTGTGTTATATTT
>CAMZJG010000206.1 GCA_947307505.1 uncultured Clostridia bacterium
ACCATCTCCCACCTGCGCTTCGGCCAGAGCCCCATCAAGTCCAGCTACTACGTCACCAAAGCGGACTTCGTGGCCTGCCACGCCCCCAGCTATATGGAGAAGTACGACGTGGTGCAGGATATCAAGCCCGGCGGCGTGTTCCTGCTGAACTGGCCCTGGGGCGAGGCGGAGCTGGAGACGAAGCTCCCCGCCGCCGCCAAGAAATACCTGGCGGAGAACAAGATCCGCTTCTACACCGTGGACGCGGTGCATAAGGCCCAGGAGCTGGGCCTGGGAGGCAGGACCAACACCATCCTCCAGTCCGCCTTCTTCAAGCTCAGCGAGATCCTGCCCATCGACGACGCCGTGAAGTATATGAAGGACGCCATCCTCAGCAGCTACGGCCACAAGGGCGAGAAGGTCGTGAACATGAACTACGCCGCCGTGGACGCGGGACTGGACAGCCTCCATGAAGTCAAGGTGCCGGAAGCCTGGCTGAATCCCGCCCCCGACGCGGAACCCGAAAAGCTCAGCACCGACCGGGCCGACCTGCGGGCGTATGTGGACAAGATCATGGAGCCCGCCAACGCCATGCGGGGGGACAGCCTGCCCGTTTCCGCCTTCCTGAACAGCGTGGACGGCGCCATCCCCCAGGGCAGCGCCGCCTTCGAGCGGCGGAAGGCCGCGGTGGAGGTGCCCAGATGGATCCCCGAAAACTGCATCCAGTGCAACCGCTGCTCCCTGGTATGCCCCCATGCCGCCGTCCGTCCCTTCGTGTACGACGCGGAGGAGCTGGCGAAGGCCCCCGACGGCGTCGTCACCGTGAAGATGCTGGGGAAGGGCTGCGAGGACTGGCGCTTCGCCATCACCGTGGACCCGGCGGACTGCCTGGGCTGCGGCAGCTGCGTGAACGTCTGCCCCGCCAAGGAAAAGGCCCTGGTGATGACTCCCGTGGAGGAGATGCCCAAGCAGCAGACCGTTTTCGACTGGGCGGTGCGGAACGTATCCGACAAAGCCACCCCCTTCGCCCCCGAGACCGTGAAGGGCAGCCAGTTCAAAAAGCCCCTGTTCGAGTTCTCCGGCGCCTGCGCCGGCTGCGGCGAGACCCCCTACGCCAAGCTCATCACCCAGCTCTTCGGCACCCGGATGCTCATCGCCAACGCCACCGGCTGCTCCTCCATCTGGGGCGGCAGCGCTCCCAGCACCCCCTATACCGTGGATAAGCTGGGCCGCGGTCCCGCCTGGGCCAACTCCCTGTTCGAGGACAATGCGGAGTTCGGCTACGGCATGCTCTCCGCCGTGAAGCAGCGCCGGGCCCTCCTGGCGGAGAAGGTGGAGAAGCTGGCGGAGGATCCCGCCTATGCGGAGGCCGCCAACGCCTGGCTCCTGAAGAAGGACAGCTCCGCCGAGGCGGAGGCCGCCGGGGACGTCCTCCTGGCCCTGTGCCGGAAAGGCGATTCCGCCGAGGCGAAGTACGTGGCCGCCAACGCGGACCTGCTGCCCAAGCCCAGCTTCTGGTGCTTCGGCGGCGACGGCTGGAGCTATGATATCGGCTACGGCGGCCTGGATCACGTCCTGGCTTCCGGAGAAAACATCAATATCTTCGTCTTCGATACCGAGGTCTATTCCAATACCGGCGGTCAGGCCAGCAAGGCCACGCCCATCGGCGCCGTGGCCCAGTTCGCCGCCGCGGGCAAGAGCGTGAAGAAGAAGGATCTGGCCCAGATCGCCATCAGCTACGGCTATATCTATGTGGCCCAGGTGGCCCTGGGGGCGGATTACAACCAGTGCGTCAAGGCCCTGGCGGAGGCGGAGAGCTACGACGGCCCCTCCCTGGTCATCGGCTACGCCCCCTGCATCAACCACGGCGCCCGGGCGGGCATGGGCAAGAGCATGAGCATCATGAAGTCCGCCGTGGAGGCGGGGTACTGGAACCTGTTCCGCTTCGACCCCAGGCTGGAAGCGGCGGGGAAGAACCCCCTGAGCGTGGACAGCGCCGCGCCCTCCGGCAAGTATGAGGACTTCCTCATGAGCGAGGTGCGGTACTCCTCCCTGGCCCTGAGCTTCCCGGAGCGGGCCAAGGAACTGTTCAGGATCGCCGCGGAGAACGCGGACATCAAGTACAAAAAGCTTCTGCTCCAGAAGCAGATGTACGATCTGGAAACGAAATAAGAATCAGGGCCCCGGCTGCTGCCGGGGCCCTTCAAATGAATGGACCTTCGGTCATGAATTGCGCTTCGCGCAGGTCATCCTTCCTGTCCCGCAGGACCATTCATTCACCGAGGAACGAGGTGAAGCTGATGTCGACCATCGCAGCCATCGCCACCGGCGGGAGCCGGACGGCCCTGGGGATCATCCGCCTCAGCGGGCCGGAGGCCCTGTCCGCCGTGGAAGCCATGTTCCGCCCCAGGGGGGGCGGCAGACTGGGAGAGAAGCCCCCCAGGACCATGGTGCTGGGCTCCCTGCTGGATACGGACGGGACTCAGCTGGATCAGGTGCTGGCGGTCTACTGCCCCGCCCCCCGGAGCTTCACCGGGGAGGATACGGTGGAGCTGAACTGCCACGGCTCTCCGGCGGTGCTCTCCGCCGCCCTCCGGGCCCTCTTTTCCCTGGGGGTGCGCCAGGCGGGGCCGGGGGAGTTCACCCGCCGGGCCTTCCTGAACCGGCGGCTGGACCTGGTGCAGGCGGAGGCCATCGTGGACCTGGTGGACGCGGAGACCGCCGTCGCCGCCAAGAATGCCGCCGCCCAGCTGGAAGGGGCGGTGAGCCGGAAGACGGGGATGATCTATGAGGACCTCCTGGGTCTCCTGGCCTGGTTCCAGGCGGCGGTGGATTACCCCGAGGAGGGGGTGGATCCCCTGGAGCGGGAGGAGATCGCCTCCCGCCTCCGCAGCGGACGGCAGGAGCTGGATCGGCTCCTGGGCAGCTTCCGCCGGGGCCAGGTGCTGAAGGAGGGGCTGCGCTGCGCCCTCCTGGGCAAGCCCAACGCGGGGAAAAGCTCCCTGCTGAACGCCCTGCTGGGCTATGACCGGGCCATCGTC
>CAMZJG010000207.1 GCA_947307505.1 uncultured Clostridia bacterium
TTTGCGGTCACACCGTCTTTCTGCGGCATATAGTTCCTTACAACTATTAAGCCTTCGATTTCGGGACTTTTTCTTGGTGCGCGAGGCGGGACTTGAACCCGCACGTGCGTAGTGCACACTAGAACCTGAATCTAGCGAGTCTGCCAATTCCACCACTCGCGCATATCGGCCGGGCAGGGTAAACATGGTGCGGAAGATGGGACTTGAACCCACACGCCAATCGGCACACGCACCTCAAACGTGCCTGTCTACCTGTTCCAGCACTTCCGCATATTCCTCAGCACCCTGGCGGCTCCTTGGAACGCTCACTTAGTATAGGCGAGCCCGCCGGGTTTGTCAACCCTTTTTTTCGCCCTTTCGGGGTTTTTTACAGATATGGAGCCATGTACTTATCCCGGCCCAGTTCTTCGGAAAGAATCGTCAGAATCCCCCGGAGACGTCCGCCGTACTGGCTGGCCGGCAGACGCAGAAGGGAGGTCTGACCATGGGGCAGGGTCAGGATGGCTTCCATCCCCTTCTTCCCGTCCGCACTCAGGAGCAGAGAGCCTCCGTACAACCGGGCGATCTCTTCCGCCACCAGCAGCCCCAGACCGGCGCCGCCCTGGGTGATGCCCCTGACAGGGTCGTTCTCCAGCGCCGAAAAAAGGGTGGAGATGGTCTCCCCTTCCGGTCCGGCGCCGTTATCCTGCAGGTAAAGGCAAACCGCTTCCTTCCGGCTCTCCGTGCGCAGACGGATCACGCCCCCCTCTCCGCAGCGCTGCAGGCTGTACGCCAGCACGTTGAGGATCAGGGCTTCCAGCCGGTCCCGGGAACCGTTCACGCCGCAGCTCTCCCGGCAGGGGGTGAATTCCAGCCGGACCCGATCCGTCAGAGCGGAGACCGTATCCACCAGCTCGCCGCAGATCTGGTTCAGATCCTGGACGCTCTGCTCCGCCCGGGCTTCGCCCAGGGTCAGTTCCCCCAGCTCCGTGAGGTTTTCCGCAATGCGCAGAAGGCGGTGCTGGTCATGCCGCATGACGGCGAGATAATCCCTCTCGCTCTCCCGGCCTTCCTGTTCCAGCCTTCTGCCCAGCAGTTCGGCGGCAGCCATGGAACCGTTGAGGGCTTCCCGCATGGCGCTGCCCACATTCCGCAGCATCCGGGCGGTATCCGCGCTCAGCTCTATGGAGTTGTTCTTCTCCCGATCGTCCATTGCGCTCTTCTCTCTGTCTTTCCGCAGGATTGGTTTCAGTATACCATTCTGCGCGGGAAAGAACAAGACTATGCGGGAAGTTCCTTCTCCCTTCTCTTTTTCTCCCGTTCGGCAAAAAAGCCTTTCTTCTTTCCGGAAAACGTGGTATATTGTCCATGCGTCTGCGCGGGAAAGGAGGGACAGGACCATGGCCGCGGCGGAAAAGAAACCCATCGCCACCAACCGGAAGGCGTTTCATGAATACTTTGTGGAGGACCGCTTCGAAGCGGGGATCTCCCTGGCCGGGACCGAGGTCAAGTCCATCCGCCAGGGAGGCGTCAACCTGAAGGACGCCTTCTGCACCGTCACCAACGGCGAGATGATCGTCCGGGGCCTGCGGATCAGCCCCTATGAAAAGGGGAATATCTTCAACAAGGACCCGCTCCGCCCCCGCAGACTGCTGATGCACAAGCGGGAGATCCGCCGTTTGGGAGCAAAGGTAGCCCAGCAGGGCTATGCCCTCATCCCCCTGAACCTGTATTTTCTCGGCCCCTACGTGAAAGTGGAGCTGGGCCTCTGCCGGGGCAAAAAGCTGCACGACAAGCGGGATGCGGAAGCGGACCGCAGCGCGAAACGGGAGATCGACAGAGCCATGAAAGAGAGGAGAAACGGAAATGAGTAAGAATCCCCTGGTTACCATCGAAATGGAGAACGGCGATAAGATCACGGCGGAGCTGTATCCGGATATCGCTCCCCAGTCCGTCCGCAACTTCATCCATCTGATCCAGAGCGGCTTTTATGACGGCCTGATCTTCCATCGGGTCATCCCCGGCTTTATGATCCAGGGCGGCTGCCCCTTCGGCAGCGGCACCGGCGGTCCCGGCTGGAACATCCACGGAGAATTTGCCCTGAACGGGTTCGACAACAAACTGAAGCATGAGCGGGGCGTGCTTTCCATGGCCCGGGCCCAGGCGCCGGATTCCGCGGGCAGCCAGTTCTTCATCATGCATGAAGACGCCCCCCATCTGGACGGCAGCTACGCCGCCTTCGGCCGGGTGATCGAGGGCATGGAGGCCGTGGACCGGATCGCGGAGACCAAGACCAACATCTATAACGACAAGCCCCTGCAGAAGCAGGTCATGAAAAAGGTGACGGTGGACACCTTCGGCGTGGAATATCCCGAACCGGAAAAGCTCTGATCCGCCTTTGCCGCCCCTCCCGGGCGGCCGATACGGGGGCGTATTGGTTTCGACGGGGACGTGGGGGTTGGAATAGCGTGCGGATGCGCCTGCCATCCATAAAACGGGCACTTAAAATTAACTGACAACGATTCTTACGATCTCGTAGCCGCATAAGGCTGCGCGTCCGCCCCGGGAGGGCCACGGCCCGGGGACAGGGCGTCACTCAGTGGCGAACGTGAGCGCGCTAAGCTTTGCGCGCGCCATGCATCATGAAGCTACCCGACCCCCAGGCGTGTTGGCTGGCCTGTCGGAAGGGGAAACGGCGCAAGCCGGAACAACCAACTGCGCACGGAGAAGTTCCTTCTGAAGCGTTTTCGGACGGGGGTTCGACTCCCCCCGCCTCCACCAGCAAAAAGGCACTTGCAAAAGCAAGTGCCTTTTTGCTGCGATGTTTGCCCTGTCGGGCAAATGATGTGTGCTTTGCACATGATGCCGCTTCGCTGATGATGTGTGCCTGCGGGCACAAGAGGGCAAACATCGTTGTATCCCTGGATAAAGGGAAATCCTGCCGCGGCAGCGGCAGGATTTCCTCTTGTATTCTTCTCTCTTCGATCTTCAGTCTTCCGCATTTATTTCATGGATGAGCGGCTTTCGCTTT
>CAMZJG010000208.1 GCA_947307505.1 uncultured Clostridia bacterium
CCCTGACTGATCTCCGCCAGGGCTTTGGCCGCCTCCATGCGGAAGGCCTCCACCTTGCTCAGATCCCCCAGGGAGACCATCCCGGCCAGCTTTCCCCCCTCCGCGGCGGGGAGACGACGCACCTGGCTGCCGCTCATGCGCTCCGCCGCCGTTTCCACCCGGTCCCGGGGGGAGACGGTGACCGGGTTCCGGGTCATGCAGTCCCGCACCGCCGTTTTATCCGGGTCTTTCCCCAGGGCAAGACAGCGGAGGACGATATCCCGGTCCGTGAGGATCCCCTTCAGCGTCCCGTCCGCGTTCACCACCGGAAGCGCCCCCACCCGGTACCGGCTCAGGAGCCGGGCGGCGTCCCGGCAGCTGTCCTCCGGGGCGGCGGATACGGGATTGCGTTCCATCAGTTCGGATACCAGCATCAGCTTGACCTCCTCAATTCAGCATACCTTCATTCTGCCCGGAAAAGGAGCGGATAAACCTTGGACCTGGAGCGTTGGATGGACGAAGCCCTGCGCCTTGCCCGGGAAGCGGGCGAGGCGGGGGAAGTGCCCGTGGGCTGCGTCGTCGTCCGGGACGGGGAGATCCTTGGCCGGGGCAGGAACCGGCGGGAGGAGGAACGGAGCGCCCTGGCCCACGCGGAGATCGAGGCCATTCGGGAGGCCTGCGCCCGGGTGGGGGACTGGCGGCTGGAGGGCTGCGCCCTTTACGTCACCCTGGAGCCCTGCGCCATGTGCGCGGGGGCCATCCTGAACGCCCGGATCCCCACGGTGGTCTACGGCCTGCGGGAAGGGAAGACCGGGGCCTGCGGCAGCGTGCTGGATCTGTTCGCCGAGGATTTCGGTTTCCGGCCCCGGATGTACGGCGGGGTGCGGGAGGCGGAGTGCCGGGACCTGATGCAGAACTTTTTTTCCCGGCTGCGGGAATGAGGAGAAGACCATGAATAACGGATTTTTCGCCCTGTTGGCGCGGATGCGGAATATCCGCCGCTGGGGGCTGATGCGCAACAGCTTTGATGAGAACCTCCAGGAGCACAGCCATATGACGGCGGTGCTGGCCCACGCTCTGGCCATGATCCGGCGGGAAGTCTTCGGGGAGCCCTCCGACCCGGACCGGGCGGCGGTGCTGGCCCTTTTCCACGATGCTTCGGAGATCATCACCGGGGACCTGCCCACCCCGGTAAAGTACCTGAACCGGGACATCACCGGCGCCTACAAGGCGGTGGAGCGCCAGGCGGAAGCTCGGCTGCTGGAGATGCTCCCGCCGGAGCTGCGTTCCGGCTACGCCCCCCTCCTGGGCGGGGGAGAAGGGGAGGACCTGGGCCCGCTGGTGAAGGCGGCGGACAAGCTTTCCGCCTACCTGAAATGCCAGGAGGAGCTGCAGATGGGAAATACGGAATTCCGCTCCGCGGAGCGGCAGCTCCGGTCCTGGCTGCAGAATTGTCCCCTGCGGGAGGTCCGCTATTTTACCGAACATTTTCTGCCGTCCTTCGGATTGACCTTGGACGAGCTTACCGGGGAGGAAAAGGAATGAGAGCCATTGTGACCGTCGTCGGCAAGGACCGGGTGGGCATCATCGCGGATGTCTGCACCCGCCTTTCCGGCTGGAATGTGAACGTGTTGGATATCAACCAGACCGTCATGCAGGGGAATTTCGCCATGACCATGCTGGTGGATCTGGAGAAGTGCGAGATGCCCTTCCGGGAAGTCTCGGAGCAGCTGCGGCTCCGGGGCGAGGAGATGAAGCTGAGCATCCGGATGCAGCGGGAAGATATTTTTGAGGCGATGCATCGGGTATGATCAGCAGAAGAGAGATTTTTGAAACGCTGGATATGATCGACCAGCAGCACCTGGATATCCGCACCGTCACCATGGGCATCTCCCTGCTGGACTGCGCGGACCCGGATCCGGAAGCCTGCTGCCGGAAGATCTACGACAAGATCACCCGCATGGCCAGAGACCTGGTGCGCACCGGGGAGGACATCGAGCGGGAGTTCGGCATTCCCATCGTGAACAAGCGCATCTCCGTCACCCCCATCGCCCTGGCGGCCGCCGCCAGCGAAACGGAGGACTATGTCCCCTTCGCCCGGACCCTGGACCGGGCGGCGGCGGAGACCGGGGTGAACTTCATCGGCGGCTTCTCCGCCCTGGTGCACAAAGGCTTCACCGCGGCGGACCGGAAGCTGGTGGCGTCCATCCCCCGGGCCCTGGCGGAAACGGAGCGGGTCTGCTCCAGCGTGAACGTGGCCAGCACCAAGAGCGGCATCAATATGGACGCCGTCGCCCTCATGGGCCGGATCATCAAGGAGACCGCCCGCCTTACGGCGGACCGGGGCAGCCTGGGCTGCGCCAAGCTGGTGGCCTTCTGCAACGCCGTGGAGGACAATCCCTTCATGGCCGGCGCTTTCCACGGGGCGGGAGAGCCGGAAAGCGTCATCAACGTGGGCATCAGCGGCCCCGGGGTGGTGCACCATGCCCTGCTGGAATGCAAGGGCGCTCCCTTCGATCTGGTGGCGGAAACCATCAAGCGCACCGCCTTCCGGGTGACCCGCATGGGCCAGCTGGTGGCCCGGGAGGCCTCCTCCCGTCTGGGCGTCCCCTTCGGGGTGGTGGACCTGTCCCTGGCCCCTACCCCCGCCATTGGAGACAGCGTGGCGGATATCCTGGAGGAAATGGGCCTGGAGCGGGTGGGCACCCACGGCACCACCGCCGCCCTGGCTCTGCTGAACGATGCGGTAAAGAAAGGCGGCCTGATGGCGGCTTCCCATGTGGGCGGCCTCTCCGGCGCCTTCATCCCCGTGAGCGAGGATGCGGGGATGATCGCCTCCGCCGAAGCGGGGACCCTGTGCCTGGATAAACTGGAGGCCATGACCTGCGTCTGCTCCGTGGGTCTGGATATGATCGCCGTGCCGGGGGATACTCCGGCGGAGACCCTTTCCGCCATCCTGGCGGACGAGGCGGCCATCGGCATGGTGAACAACAAGACCACCGCCGTGCGGCTCATCCCCGC
>CAMZJG010000209.1 GCA_947307505.1 uncultured Clostridia bacterium
ATGGTGCCGCACTGCCAGGTCCGGCCCAGGCAGTCTTCGATATGGAAGTCCAGCTTGGGTCCGTAGAAAGCGCCGTCCCCTTCATTGATGACGAAGGTCTTGCCCATGGCGGTGATGGCGTCCTTCAGGATATTCTGGTTCACTTCCCATTCCTCCACCGTGCCGATATGGTCCTCGGGCATGGTGGAAAGCTCGATCTCATACTTGAGGCCGAAGACGGAATAGACCTCGTCGAAGAGCTTGACCACGTTCTGGATCTCGTCCTTCATCTGTTCCCGGGTCATGAAGATATGGGCGTCGTCCTGGGTGAAGCAGCGCACCCGGAAAAGGCCATGGAGGGCGCCGGAGAGCTCATGCCGGTGCACCAGGCCCAGCTCGCCGCAGCGCAGGGGCAGATCCCGGTAGGAATGGGGCTCCAGCTTGTATACCAGCATGCCGCCGGGGCAGTTCATGGGCTTGATGGCGAAATCCTCTTCGTCGATCTGGGTGGTGTACATATTGGCCTTGTAATGGTCCCAGTGGCCGCTGCGCTCCCAGAGCTGCCGGTTCAGGATCATGGGGGTGGAGATCTCCACATAGCCGTAACGCTTATGGACCTCCCGCCAGTAGTCGATCAGGGTATTGCGCAGCACCATGCCCTTGGGCAGGAAGAAGGGGAAACCGGGTCCCTCGTCCATGAGGGTGAACAACCCCAGCTCCTTGCCCAGCTTCCGATGATCCCGTTTCTTGGCCTCCTCGATCCGCTGCAGGTAGGCGTCCAGCTCCTCCTTCTTGGGGAAGCAGGTGCCGTAGATCCGCTGGAGCATCTTCCGCTTGGAGTCCCCGCGCCAGTAGGCGCCGGTGCAGCTGGTGAGCTTGATGGCGTTGCCCTTCAGCTTACCGGTACTGATCAGATGGGGACCGGCGCACAGGTCCGTAAAATCTCCCTGGCTGTAGAAGGAGATGGCCACGTCCTCCGGCAGGTCCTGGATGAGCTCAACCTTGTAGGGCTCCTTCAGGCTTTCCATATACTGGATGGCCTGGGCGCGGGGCATCTCATACCGGACCAGCGGGATGTTCTCCTTGATGATCTTGCGCATCTCCACCTCCAGCTTCGCCAGGATATCCGGCGTGAAGGGGAAATCGCTGTCCACATCGTAATAGAAGCCGTCGTCGATGGCGGGGCCGATAGCCAGCTTCACCTCGGGATAGAGGCGCTTCACCGCCTGGGCCAGGACGTGGGAGCAGGTATGCCGAAAAGCCAGACGGCCGCCCTCGTCCTCAAAGGTGTGGAAATTGACGGTGCAGTCGTGCTTCAGGGGCAGGGGCAGACCGTGCACCTCCCCGTCCACGGTGGCGGACAGGACCTTCCGGGCAAAGCCCTCCGAGATCTTTTCGGCCACGTCCAGCAGGGTGCTTCCCTTTTCCACCTGGATGACGCTGCCGTCCTTCAGGGTCACGTTGATCATGTGTGCAAACCTCCTTGGGCGTCCATACGAAAGACTACCCATTTATAAATTATATCACAGGCGCTGCGCCTATAATATTCCGAACATGGCGCCGATCCCCAGCGTGATCAGCAGCAGAACAGGCTGATGCAGGATATAGATCAGCAGAGCATGCCTTCCCACCGCCGGGAAAAAGGGCACGCGATAGGTATAAAACCCTTCCGGCAGCTTCCCAGCCCGGATCTTCTCCCCCAGCCAGGTGCCGAAGAGGAAGACGAAGAGCCAGGGAAACAGGGGAAAGTAATCCGCCGAATAAAACCCCTCCGCAATGAAACCGAAGGGAAAGAGCCATCCCGGCCCGTCGATCAGCACCCCGTTTGCCAGCCGGGCTGTCAGGACCGTGGCCAGAGCGCAGAAAAGGATCATCACCCAATCCGGCAGCCGATCCCAGAACCGGTGGGTAAAGCCGTAAAAGAGCATACAAACCGCCAGCATATGCAGCACGCCGCAGACGATCAGGACTCCCGGCTCCCAGCCCAGCAGCTTCCCGCCCAGATGATCCCCCAGCCAGGTCACGGCGGTGAGGGCCAGGGCGATGAGCAGAAGGATCCCGCCCCGGCGGAGATTGCTGCGGGAAAAGCGGGAGGATACCCCGGACAGGAGGATGAAGCAGCCTGCAAAGAAATAGTGCAGCACGTTGAAGACGGGATTGGAAAAGATCCACCAGGGGGCGCCCAGAAAGGCCGCCAGGTCATAGAAGAAATGGTGGAAGCACATGAGGACCACGCAGAAGCCCCGCAGGGCGTCGATGGCCTGGATGCGTCCGCCGGAATAAGAACTCATTTGGTCACGTTGAAACGGAAGAGGACGATATCCCCGTCCTGCATGACGTAGTCCTTGCCTTCGCTGCGGATCAGGCCCTTCTCCTTGGCGGCCTGCATGGTGCCTGCCTTCACCAGATCGTCGAAGGAGACCACTTCCGCCCGGATGAAGCCCCGCTCGATATCCGTATGGATCTTCCCCGCCGCCTGGGGCGCCTTGGAGCCCTTCTTGATGGTCCAGGCCCGGACCTCCGGCTTGCCCGCGGTGAGGAAGCTCATGAGGCCCAGCAGGTCATAGGCGCAGTTGATGAGCCGGTTGAGGCCCAGCTCCTTGATGCCCATCTCCTCCAGGAAGGGCTCCCGCTCCTCCTCCGGCATCTCCATCAGATCCATCTCCAGTCGGGCGCAGATGGGCATGCACTGCTCCCCCTGCTCCTGGGCAAAGGCTTTCAGCTTCAGATAGTTCTCATTATGCTCCAGGTCCGCGTAGCCGTCCTCGCTCAGGTTGGCCACGTAGATCACCTGCTTCAGGCTCAGGAGGCCGCCATCCAGGAAATAGTACTGGTCCTCGTCGGCGATGGGGTAGGTCCGGGCGGGCTGGCCTTCGTTCAGGTGCTGCAGAAGGCCTTCGAAGAGGTCCGCCTCGTGCTTGTATTTCTTGTCCCCCTTCATGTTCTTCCGGGCCTTCTCCAGGCGGCGTTCCACCACTTCGATATCCGCCAGCACCAGCTCCAGGTTCAGCACCTCCAC
>CAMZJG010000210.1 GCA_947307505.1 uncultured Clostridia bacterium
AGGAGTAGGTGGTGCCGGCCGCTACGCTCTTGTCCACATAGGAGGTACCGGTGGCGGAGGCGGTCAGGAGGGTCCAGCTGCTGGAAGCGGTCCTGCGGTAGACGGCGTATTTGGAGGCCCCGCTCACCGCGTTCCAGGTCACCTTGATCTGGCCTGCGGAAGCGGTCGCGCTCACCAGCACCGGGGTGGTGGAGGCGGAAGATGAGGGAATGTTCAACGAGTTGGCAGCTACGCTGGCATGATTCGGATCCTGTCCGATGTAATAGGTAAGCTTGTTGGCGCCGCCCTGAATGCCGTAGATATACCCCTTTTTCTGTTCAGCGGAAGTGAGGGTATAGGTCAGGGACATGGCGCCGCCGGTGGTGAGCTTCCAGATCTGGGTGGGGGTGCTGTAGTAAAACGCGCCGCCCTGGGATGCGATCGTGATATAGGAATCGGTCCAATAGCTGCTGCTTTCTCCCAAAACATTCCACCGATTCCCGCCGCCCTGGATCGTTACAGACGTCTCGGAAGACGAGCCGGGGCTGCGGAAATACACGTGGGACAAGTCGGTGGGTTTCGCGTAGCACATCTGTGTGCCGACCCACTGCACCGACCGAATGAGAGCCCTCCACCAGTAGCTGTCATATTTCGTCGAGGTGGTGCGGTTGTAAACGGATTCTCCCTTGCCGTTCACCCAGTCTGAAGAAGCATGATTCGTATTGATGCACGCTTCCCTGCTCATCAGAAAGTTCGCGTGCCTGCAGTTGCTTTCCGGCAGCAGGCTGCTCCCATTTATGGGGTCGTCCCAGGTGCAGTCGACGTAATACCAGGCTGTGTCTCCGCCGCCCACCTGGACCATGTTCCAGGAATGATTGTTCGCATCGCTGGATATGTATTCGCAGGTCAGCCCAGCCAGGTCGCAGAGGACTTTATAGGCTTTCGTATACCCGTCGCATACGGCGCTCCCCTCCACCAGGGCGTTGTAGGCGTTCGTCTTGCTGTAAGTCAGATCATACTCGCAGTGGGTGATCAGATAGTCGTGGAGATACAGGAGCTTTTCCGCGTTCGTGCCCTGGGGGATCCCAGCCACGATGGACGCGCAGAGATTGTTGAACGTGGTAACGTTGCTGTTCGTATAAGTGGTGTCGTAAACCGGTTTGAGCGCAGTGAGCACGCTGCCTGAATAGCTCCAGCTTAACCCGCTTTTGACGTAAAAGAACTCGTAATGGGCGTCAAGCACCTCGTAATACAGGTTGTAGCCTTCCTGAACGGTCAGTCCATAGCCGCTCACGTCGATCTCGGCAGACCGATTCTTCAGCCCGGTGACGATCTTATTGGTGACGGCCTTCCGGGTCGTTTCGCTGATATCATAGGTCCCCGTCGCGGTCAGTCCGCTGAGACGGGTCACTCTCGCCCGGGCTGCGGTCAGTACTCCCCCGCCGTTCCGCTCCCCGGGAGCTGCCGACTCCGCGGCGAAAACGGCGCCCGGCAGTACGGAAAACATGAGAACCAGAGTCAGCAGAAGCGCAAACAGTCTCTTTTTCATGGGAAAGTCCTCCTCATCTCAATCTCGCAAAGATCTGATTCACAAATATATGTCCATGGGTAAAAGATCTCCGGCTCCGCCGGTGACCTTATGGTCGTTCCGTCCTAACCGGGCAGCTCGTCGGTGCTGCCCTTCCAGAGGATATCCGCAATGCGGCGGCTGGCAAAACCGTCCCCATAGGGATTGGCGGCATGGGCCATGGCTTCATAGGCAACCCGATCCTCCAGCAGTTCCCTGAAATTGCGGTAGATGGGTTCTTCGTCGGTGCCCACCAGGCGCAGGGTCCCGGCGGCGATGCCCTCCGGCCGCTCCGTAGTATCCCGCATCACCAGCACCGGCTTCCCCAGGCTGGGTGCCTCCTCCTGGATGCCGCCGGAATCCGTCAGGATCAGGTAACTTCGGGCCAGGAAATTATGGAAATCCAGCACGTCCAGGGGCTCGATGAGCCGGATCCGTTCGCAGCCCCGAAGTTCGTCATCCGCTACCTGTCGGACGGCGGGATTCATATGGATGGGATAGATCGCCTTCACATCCGGATGCTCGTCCATGATCCGGCGGATCGCCCGGAACATATTGTGCATGGGCTGACCCAGGTTCTCCCGCCGGTGGGCGGTGATCACCACCAGGCGGCTCCCCTTCGCCCACTCCAGCTCGGGATGGGAATAATCCTCCCGCACGGTGGTCTTCAGGGCATCAATGGCCGTATTGCCGGTGACAAAGATGGACTCCGGCCGCTTTCCCTCCCGCAGCAGGTTCTCCCTGGAGCGGGCCGTCGGCGCAAAATGGAAGCGGGATAGGATCCCCACGGCCTCCCGGTTGAATTCCTCCGGATAGGGGGAATCGATATTATAGGTGCGCAGACCCGCTTCCACATGTCCCACGGGGATCTGCAGATAGAAGCAGGCCAGCGCCGCGGCAAAGGTGGTGGAGGTATCCCCATGGACCAGGACCACGTCCGGCCGAACCTCCTCCAGCACCGCTCTGATCCGCTCCAGGATGTTCACGGTGATGTCAAACAGAGTTTGCTTATCCTTCATGATGGAGAGATCATAATCCGGCTTCACCCGGAAGGTCCGCAGCACCTGGTCCAGCATCTCCCGGTGCTGACCGGTCACGCAGACCACCGTTTCAAACTGTTCCGGTCTGCTCCTCAGTTCCAGCACCAGAGGGCACATTTTGGTGGCCTCCGGCCTGGTGCCGAAAACCAGCATGACTTTTTTCATCGGCTTTTCTCTCCCGCATTACCGCCTGTTTTCAAAGCTTGTATGCCGCTATACTTCTTCAGCGCAGCCGCTCGATTTCAGTTTATTATAGCATGGGGCTGGAAAAAGCTCAATATGAATACACTTTCCGACGCTATATGTTGTGTATCTGTCCCGTTTTCCGGAGAAAGAAGCCCCGGGAACGGCGTGAACCGAACCAGTAAAAACGGACAATAGACAAAGCCCCCTTGATGTAGGAGAAT
>CAMZJG010000211.1 GCA_947307505.1 uncultured Clostridia bacterium
GAGCGCATCTCATGGCTGACCTGCACCATGGCGTTGCGCTGCAGCACCCGGGCCATGCGCTCCGCTGCGCTCCCGGCCCGGAGGCGGACGGTATAGGGGATGCGGGTCTCGAATTCCGCCAGGTTGCGGATGCCCTTGCTGGTGATGATATACCGGTCTTCGTCCAGTTCCATCACATGCTCGCTCTTCACCAGAGAGGAGAGAGCGTCTATAAAATCAAAATAGTTGACTGAGCTTTCCGTCAGGACCAGGTCCGACAGTGCCAGAATGGTCACGGGGCGGGTAAGCCGGCTCAGCACAAACAGGACCAGCAGCTTGATATCCAGCTTTTCCCGGATGAAGCCTACATTATCCATGAATACACCTCACAGAAGCAGGACCGTTGACTCTTGATGACCTGATTATAACATAGAATCGCCGCCGTGAAAAGAATCCGGTGCACAAAAATGCACGGCAATCATAGATTGTACTGAAACCAACCAGGATCAGGAGGTAGTTTCATGGCGGATAGAGTGACGCCGGGGCCCCTGGACGGCTCCGAAAGCGTGCGTGAAGCCGTATGCGTGCATACACGGAAGATCTTTGATTCCTGCCGGGACAAGGATTGCATGGAGGATCTGCGACTTTACCCCGAAGCGGCCTCCCAGGCGGCCATTGCCAACGCCATCGGCGTACGGGCCAGGTCCGCGGAGCTGCTGTACGCGGGGGTGAATGTGGAAGAGGTGGCCTTCAACCGGGGATACTACACGGTCGACGTACGCTTCTTTTACCGGATCAAGGGGGAGGCCTATACCCTGGGCAGCGGAACGGAGAGCATCAGCGGCCTGTGCGTCTTTGACAAACGGGTGCTGCTTTTCGGAAGCGAGGGGAGCGCAAAGGTGTTCACCTCCCGGACGGCACCGGCCCTGGAGCGGACGGACCTTCCCACAGCTGTGGTGGAGGCGGTGGATCCCATCGTGCTGAACATTCGGACCGTGGATCTTATGGAGGACCTGAGTCCCGGCGAGCAGGAGCTGGGGGAGATCCCGGCCTTCATCTCCGCGGCCTTCCCGGAGGGCATCGCTCTGAATCGGTCCCCCAGGCGGGTTTACGTGACCCTGGGACAGTTCAGCATCATCCGGCTGGAGCGGGATACCCAGCTCCTTATGCCGGCGTACGATTACTGTATGCCGGAAAAGGAATGCACCGCCGGAGCGGACGACGATCCCTGCGCCTTGTTCCGGCGGATCAGTTTTCCGGTGGATGAGTTTTTCCCGCCGGATACGGTGGAGAGCTGCGAGAGCTATCGGGAGGCGGCGGCTCTGGGAACCCAATAAAGCGGAAGGGGCTGATGCGTCTCCTATCGGGAGGTTCGGCGTCAGCCCCATCGCTTTTCGGTTCCGGAGATCCGGGGACTGATCATTGCTTTTCTCCGGCTTTGCCGAGATAGCGCCGGATCGCATCCCGCATTTTCTCACTGTGGATCACCCGGCCAACCTCTTCCATGTCCACGGTGCGGCCGGAGAGGATCCCCTGGATAAGCGCCTCCGCGTACATGACCTCCCGCGCCCGGGGATCCTTCAGGTAGGCCAGCAGATCGATGTTCATCTTTTCGTTGATCCCCTCCACCATTCCGGTGAAAAAGGTACTGTCCTCTCCGAACAGTTCTCCGATCTCCTCCATGCACCGGAAGCCTTTGACCACGTCCTCGGCCCGCATGGGCTTCCGTTCTCCCGCAGCCAGAGCGCCGCCCCGCAGCAGGAGGTCGGCCGTGGTGCCCAGGGCGTCGCACAGGTCCGGCAGGATCGCCGTGTCCGGTAGCGCGTCGCCGTTTTCCCATTTGGAAACTGCCTGGAACGAGATGTTCAGTTTTTCCGCCAGTTCCTTCTGCGTCATTCCGGTAGCCTTTCGCAGATGCCGGAGGTATCGTCCGATTTTCAAAGCATCCAATTTCTTTTCCTCGATTTCATGTATTTGCGGTCCGCAGGATCATCATACGCCGGAGAGACGGATTCGTAAATAACGAGAATAGAGAAAATTTTCAACTTCAAGTAGAATTTCGACCGGAGAACATCCGGGGAGAAACCGCCGGGATCATTGACATTCCGGCGGGGACATGGTATATTCCCAAATTATTGGATACTTATACAGGCGTGTTTGTCTGTCGGAATCACAAAGGGGAAAGAGAATATGAAAACGATCACAGCCAAGTTCGGCGGCAGCAGTCTGGCCAGCGCCGCCCAGTTCCGCAAGGTCGGTGCGATCCTGTCCGCCGACCCCGCCCGCCGCTTTGTGGTGGCTTCCGCTCCCGGCAAGCGGGACAGCGGAGATACCAAGGTGACCGATCTGCTCTACCGCTGCTATGATCTGGGCGCGGCGGGGGAGGATTTCACTCCGGTCCTGGAGCAGATTCGGGAACGCTTTGCCGCCATCGCCCGGGAGCTGGGTGTCGATTTCGACGTGGACGCCGAGTTGGCCCCCATTCGGGAGCATCTGCGCACCGCGCCTCAGCGGGACTATATGGCCAGCCGGGGAGAATATCTCAACTCCCGTCTCCTGGCGACCTGGCTGGGCTGGCCTTTTGTGGACGCCGCCTCCTGCGTCCGCTTCGCTCCTGACGGAAGCTTTGACGGCGAGACCACCCAGAAGCTGCTTTCCCAGGCTCTGTCCGGGCTGGATCGGGCCGTGGTCCCGGGCTTTTACGGGGCAGACGAGTCCGGTAGGGTGATCACCTTCTCCCGGGGCGGTTCCGATGTGAGCGGTTCCCTGGTGGCCCGGGCTGCCGCGGCGGATCTCTATGAGAACTGGACGGACGTCTCCGGCGTCCTGTTCACGGATCCCCGGATCGTGAAGGAACCGAAGCCCATCGCCTATATCACCTATAAGGAGCTTCGGGAACTGAGCTATATGGGGGCTTCTGTCCTGCATGAGGACGCGGTATTCCCGGTGCGGAAGGCGAATATCCCCATCAATATCCGCAATACCAACCGCCCTGAGGATCCGGGAACG
>CAMZJG010000212.1 GCA_947307505.1 uncultured Clostridia bacterium
GGGCTCCGTCCTCTGCTCCTGCGGATCTGGCTGACCGGCGCGGCGGCGGTGCTCCTGTTCCAGTTTCTGTTGTACCGGATCGGGGCGAAAGCCATGGATCGGCTGCCCCTTTGTACGGATCCGGAGACCCGCAGCGTGCTCCTGCGGCTGCGGCAGCTCACAGGGATCGACGGCAGTCTGCGCATGGCCTGGGGCAGCGCGGGGATGCTGGGCGGGCTCCTGCGTCCGACTCTGGTCCTGCCTGTGGAGCGGCGGAAGGAAGCGGCAGCGCCCATCATGCTCCATGAGCTGATGCACCAGAAATCGCGGCATCTGTGGCTGGGGCTGCTGCTCCGGCTGCTTTCCGCGGCGTACTGGTTCAATCCCATCGTGTGGCTCTGTCTCCCCCTGGTCCGGCAGGACTGCGAAGAACTCTGCGATCAGATGGTGCTGGATACGGGCCTGATCGCCCCCCGGGAGTACAGCTCGATCCTGTTTTCCGAGGGTCAGATGAACGGGTTTCTCTCCCCGCTGCCCAGGACGAACTTCGGCGGCAGGCGGGGGAGCCTGCGGCGGCGCATCGGCCGGATCGTCCGCAGCAGGGAAGGCAGGGGAGGCCGCATCCTTCCCGCTCTCCTCGTCCTGTGCATCCTGCTCTTCGGGGCTACCGCCCCTCTGGGCGCAGCGGCGGCGGAGGAACGGTCGCCGATCCCGCCGGGGTATGAGAGCATGGACGCCTATCTCAACGCTCTCCAACCGGGGCTGGGCCGCTTCGGCGCCACCTTCCGGGAACTGACGGCGGAAGGGTACCTGAAAGAAGAAGAGGGGGAATGGCTCAGCCGGACGGAGCTATGTTCCGCCTTTACGCTCCGGCGGGAGCTGTACGGCGCCGAGCGGGAGCTGACCTACTATTTCGCCCTTTCCCTCTTCTCCGGAGAAGGGAACGAGCAGGCGCTGTACACGATTGCGATCCATCTTACGGAAGAGGAGGAGCAGCAGGAGTGGGACCTCACGTATTCCGACCTGTGCGGCCGGATCCTGGAGGATTGGGACGCCCTGGCGGCGGCGTATGTCGGCGGCTTCCGCATCGCCTCTCCCGTGGATGTGGAGACCCTTCTGGGAAGAGATCTCTGCCGCCGGGCGGCGGAGGAGGCCGAGCGGCGGGGCTGGACGGAAGCGCCGGAGGAATACCTGCAGCGGCTGTGCCAGGAGCCTGCCGCCGCCCTGGGCTACAACGGATCCGCCCAAGTCTGGGTCCTGGGCGGGACGGGGCTGTACCTGTACGAGACACGGCCGACGGAATAGAAGGGAGATAACGGTATGCTACTTCGCCTTACCCGCTTCCGCCTGAAAACGGAGTGGACCCGGATCTTCTGGTTCCTGTTCTGCATCCTGATCTGGGCCGGCGTGTTCATGATGCAGGTCCGCATCCCAGCGGATTACAACAGCTATCAGAGTTATGTGGGCATGGCCGGCGGGACGGCGGTCAACACCGCCCTGGGCGTCAGTGAGACGGAGAACGGCGCGGTCTCCCGCCAGGAATTTGAACGATACCTGGCAAAATACCGGGACTTTATCTACCGCCAGATCCTGATGAACAACTCCGTCACCGGCTTTTTGGTGGGGAACGCCCTGGGGGTGATGCTCATCTGCACCCCCCTGAACCGGCGGAAGGCCGCTCAGCTCCTCAGCGCCGGATACAGCCGTCTCCGCATCTTCCTCTCCCTCATCCTGGCCTATTATCTGGTCATGGGGGCGATCTGGCTGGGGGCCTCCCGGATCATGTGCCTGAAGTATCCCCTGATCTTCGCTGCGGAGGAACGGGAGTATTACCGGGCGACCCAGCTGAGCTGGCTCGTGCTGACCCTGGGCAGGGTTTCCCTGTGCGTGTTCTGCGCCTTTCTCCTCCGAGGTCCGCTGAAGACCTATCTTGCCGCCATGTTCATCGAGCTCACGCTGCTGCTGAAAACCGACAGGCTCCCCTATTTCCTGCCCAGCGCCTATCTCCGGGAAGCCCTGTGGCAGCCGGGAGCGGATCTGAACGTGCTCCTCCGGGGATGCTGGGTCTCCCTGGGCTGCATCCTGGTTTCCACCCTGGCCTCCTGGCTCTGTTTCCGCAGACGGGGGCAGGAATAGAAGAAAGGAGAGCGTCATGTTCTTTCGTTTGACCCGGTACCGCCTGAAGGCGGAATGGCTGCGTATCCTGCTGGGCGTGGTGTTCGGCACGATCCTGCTGTCCTGGATCAGTTCCCAGAATATTGTGGACGAAAGGCTTCGCAGCTTTGACGGCTACGTGAATTATTATCAGTCCCAGAGCAGACGGGAGGCGCGGAGCAAAGGCCTTCGGGACCCGGACCCGGCGAACAGGTCCGATCAAAAGGAAGGCTACGAGATGCTTCTCCGGGAGAATCGGGGATATCTCTACGCGGTCCTGATCGAAATGGTCAACGACTGGGTGCCGCCCCTGACCGTGATCCCCCTGGCGGTGCTGTTCCTCACCGGACTCTTCCAGAAAAAGCGGCTGGGGCCTATGCTGACGGCGGGCTTCAGCCGGGGCAGGGTGTTCCTCTCCCTCACCGGGGCCTATTTTGCCTGTGTCGCCCTGGTGTGGGGCCTCTCCGCCGCCTGGCTGCTGAACCGGTATCGCATCGCCTACGCGCCGGAGGAACAGGTCTTTTTCCGGGTGACGCTGCTCACCTGGTTCTGCGCCTTCCTTTGGCATGGGACCATCGCCTATTTGACCGCCATGCTCCTGCGCAGGCCGCTTCCCGCTTTTGCGGCGGCTCTGGCCTTGTGGTTTATCTTGGGGAGTATCACTGTGCGCACACCGAATATGCTGCCCTCGTACATTATCGACAACAGTGAGGATGTAAAGCCTTTGCTCCCGGGGATAGACCTGTGGCCTCTGCTGCGCACGGACATCGTCGCCGCCGGTTCCTTCGTGATCTCCATCCTGGTCTCCTGGCTCGCGTTCCGCAAACGGGGATTGGAGTAGAAGAAAGGAGAG
>CAMZJG010000213.1 GCA_947307505.1 uncultured Clostridia bacterium
TCGATCCCAAGCTCCGCCTGGAGCTGCAGGAGCTGGTCTCCAGGCTCTGCGTGGAACACAAGCGGACGGTGGTGTTCGTGACCCATGACCTGGACGAGGCCATCCTGTTGGCAGACCGGATCGTGGTGATGTCGCCGGGAAAGATACGAAACACCCTGCCGGTCAGTCTGCCCCATCCCAGGGTCCGGGAGGAGCTGATCCGCACGGAGGAATATGAAAAGCTCCACCGCCAGCTCATCATGGCCTTCTACGACCAGGTGGAGGAGACCATCGACGCGGGGGTGGCGCTGTGAAAGACATCTTCAAAAAAGGCGGCAGGCAGTGGCCGGAATTCACCCTGGCGGCGGCCCTCTTTGTTCTCAACGTGATCCTGGCCCTGACCCTGCCTTACTACTCCGTCCATTCCCGCTACTATGACGGCGGGGCCTACGTCGTGGTGCTGTCCGCCGCCTTTGTGACCTACACTCTGTATCTCCTGGCAGCGAAGAAAAAGAGCACCTCGGATATCGCCGTCATCCTCTTCGGTTTCTTCCTTTTGTGGGAGCTTTCCTTCAAGCTGGGGCTCGTCCACAACGATCTGCTGATCCCGTCGCCGGAGGGCTTGTTCCACGTGTATGTGGAGAAGCCGAAGGAGATCCTGGCGGACGTGTGGGGTTCCCTGCGGCTGCTGTTCTGGGGCTTCCTCATGGCCGCCGTGTTCGGAACGGTCCTGGGCCTGCTGGCCGGCTGGGTGCCCCGCATCCGGGAGGTGCTGCTGCCCATCTCCAAGATCATCACCCTGATCCCGCCCCTCATGTTTTCCGCCTATCTCATCATGCTGCTGTCCACCTTCCGGCAGGCGGCCGTCGCGGTGATCTTCTTCGCCGTGTTCTGGCCCACCTTCCAGGGCACGGTGAGCCGGGTAGGTCAGATCGACCCCTCCATCATCGAGGCGGCCAGGACCATGGGCGTCGGCACCGTGGGGATGCTCTTCAAGGTCATCTTTCCCTACTGCCTGCCCGGCATCATCCAGAGCATTTCCGGCAGCCTTCGGGGCGCGTTCATGTGCCTGAGCGGTGCGGAAATGCTGGGCATCAACCTGGGCATCGGCTACTTTATCGAGAAATACAAGAGCTTTGCGGATTACCGCTGCGTGCTGGCCGGTATCGTCGTGGTCGGATTTGTCACGACGCTGATCGACATCCTGGTGAACCGGGTCAAAAAGAGCCTGATCCACTGGACCTATTGAGGAAGAAGGAAACATCATGGGAATCGAAATCAGAAAAAGCATCTGCCGCGTCTGCTCCCGGGGCTGCCCCATCGACGTGGAGATCCGAAACGAAGAGGCGTTTCAGATCACGCCCAGTAACCCCCAGTCGGGCGGGCAGCTCTGCCCCCTGGGCTATGCCTATAAGGAATATGTGAACCGCCCGGACCGGATTAAGACCCCGCTGCGCCGGGTGGGACCCCGGGGAAGCGGACAGTGGGAGCCCATCACCTGGGAGGAGGCCTACCGGGAGATCGGGGAGAATCTTTCGAAACTCAAGGCTGAGTATGGAGCGGACACCGTGGCCTTCTTCACCGGCTATACCAAGTGGTACCGACCCGTGTTCCAGCGCTTCGTCCACTCCTTCGGCACCCTGAATTACGGAACGGAGTCCAGCACCTGCCACCAATCCTATCGCATGGCCAGCGAACTGAATTTCGGCGTGCTGACCTCCCCGGATATCCCCAATTCCGACCTCTTCATCGGCTGGGCCTACAACCCCTTCTACAGCGGCAACTCCCAGGGCAACCCCCTGGAGGACTTTAAGGAACGGGGCGGCCGCGTCATCATCGTGGACCCGAAGTACACCCCCGCTGCGAAGTTCGCAGATATCCTGCTCCGCCCCGACCCGGGCACGGACGGCGCCCTGGCTCATTTCTTCGGGAACTATCTGATCGAGCACGGCAAAACGGACGAGGAGTACATCGCTGCCTACGTCCACGGCTTCCCGGAGTATAAGCGCTATGTCAGGAAGTTTACCCTGGAGAAGACGGCAAAGATCACGGGCATCCCGGAGGACACGCTTCTCGCCGCCGCCGAGCTGATCGCGGATTCGCCGGTGTTCAGCGTGAGTATTTCCGGCGCCGCCATCCCCCACCACACCAACGGGATGCAGAACTGCCGGGCGATCCAGGCGCTGCTGGCCATCACCGGCAACTTTGACCGGGAGGGGGGCAACCTGCCCGTGGAATACCCGGTGGACGCCCTGAACCTCAAGGTGGAGTGGGACAAGTTCGTGGACGAGACCCGTCCCCTGTCGGAGGACGGCAGCGGCTACCAGAATTCCGTCGCCTGGCACCGGCGCAACCCCGATTTCCGCAGCGCGGGTCACCCTGTCTGCAAGCCCAAGATCGGCTCAGGGCGCTTCCCTCTATGGTCCCAGGTGGTGGATGAATTCCAGAGCATGGACCTGAGCCGTCAGATCCTGGAGGGCACACCCTATCCCATTCGGGCAGTCTTCGCTCTGGGAATGAACCGCCGGATGTTCATCGACAACGAAAAGCTCATGGCTGCCCTGGATAAGCTGGACTTTTTCGTAGACACGGATATCTTCTGGACCGACGCGGCCCGGAAAGCTGACATCGTCCTGCCCGCCTGCACCTCCCTGGAACGAGCAGAGCTGGTCGCCTCCGGCCCCAGCATCCGCTACGTCAGTCCGGTCATCAAGCCCCTGTATCAGTCCAAGTCGGACGTGGACATTCTCTGCGAGCTGGCCGAGGCGATGGAGCTGCCTGACCCTCTGCTGCGCCGGGGCTATGAGGCCATCGTCCGCCATGTGATGATGAAGATCGGCATCACCTTCGACGATCTGAAATCCTCCGGCGCTACGACGAAGATCCCGGGCAGAGAACCCTATCGTCCCGGAAAGAGCCTGCGGCTGGGTCTGCGGACGCCCACGGGGAAGATCGAGCTCTATTCCGAGACCATCGCAAAGATCCCGGCGGA
>CAMZJG010000214.1 GCA_947307505.1 uncultured Clostridia bacterium
ACGAAATCCAGCCCGTCCGGGTTGCCGCCGTCGGCGTCCTTGGACTTGTCCAGGGCGTTCATCTGCTTGGGAGCGGCGGAGATGAACAGGTCGCAGTCCGCCCCTTCCTGGATCTGGGTCTTCAGGGTGCCGGAGGAATCGAAGTTGTAGACGATGGTCACATTGGGGGCGACCTTCTTGTACATCTCGGCGATCTTGTTCATGGTCTCCGTCATGGAGGCGGCGGCGAACACGATCAGCTCCACGGGCTCCGCGGCGGGAGCTTCCGTTGCGGCAGGCTTGGGCCCGGTCCTGGCGCAGCCCGCGAACAGGCACAGAGCCAGACAAAGGCAAAGGAGCAGGGCAATGGTTTTCTTCATGGTATTATTCCTCCAAAAGATAATGTTTCCGACAAAAAAACCGCCCCTTTGAAAAAGGGACGGACAACAAGATACGCTGCGCCTGCTGATGGGCAGACCCGCGCCTATTCCCGTCTCCTTTTCAATCAGGAAGGCCAGGCCGTTTCCCGCATGACCCTTTTGCCGGAGCGCCGACACGGCTCCGACACCATAGCCAATGCCACAGGTGAGGGAGCTCGAAGACGGAATTATTCTCTCACAAATATTATATGTTGTCAAGGATAATCTTGCTTTCCCTTCTTTGCCTTGCAATGCGCAGGCAGTCCGTATATAATGATAAAATACAGGAGGGCCGATATGAAGGACCTGACGAAAAAACAGAAACAGGTGCTGGACTGCATCATCTCCTCCATCCGGGAGCGGGGGTACTGCCCCAGCGTCCGGGAACTGGGCCGGGAGCTGGGTCTCAGCTCTCCCTCCACCGTGAACAGTCATCTGGACCGGCTGGAGGAACTGGGCTATATCCGCCGGGAGGCGGGCAAGAGCCGCTCCATCCGGCTGACGGAGCGATGTACGGAGCCGGAGGGGATCCCCATCCTGGGCACCGTCGCCGCGGGACAGCCGATCCTGGCTGTGGAGAACGCGGAGGGCTATGTCACCTACACTCCCGAGGGGAGCGGGGACTACTTTGCCCTGCGCATCAAGGGGGATTCCATGATCCGGGCCGGGATAATGGACGGGGACCTGGTGGTGGTGCGCAGCCAGGACACCGCAGACAGCGGGGAGATCGTCATCGCCCTGCTGGAGGACGAGGCCACCTGCAAGCGCCTCAGCCGCGCCGGGGGGCGGGTCACGCTCCTGCCGGAGAACGAGGCCTACTCTCCCATCGACGGGACCGGAGCCCGCATCCTGGGCCGGGTGGCCGCCGTGATCCGCACCTACTAAACGAAAAGGAAGGCACAGCCATGAAGCTTTACAATACCCTCAGCCGTCAGTATGAAGATTTCCAGCCCCTGGAGCCGGGAAAGGTGCGCATGTACGCCTGCGGCCCCACGGTGTACAACTATATCCACGTGGGCAACGCCAGGCCCATCATCCTCTTCGACGTGCTCCGGCGCTACCTGGAATACCGGGGCTACGACGTGACCTTCGTGCAGAACTTCACGGATGTGGACGACAAGATCATCCGCCGGGCGGCGGAAGAGGGCATCTCCTCCGCGGAGGTGGCGGAGAAGTATATCGCCGAGTACAAAAAGGACGCGGCGGGCCTGGGAGTGCGGGAAGCCACGGTGCATCCCAAGGCCACGGAGAACATCCCCCAGATCATCGCTCTGGTCCAGACCCTTATCGACAAGGGCTACGCCTATCCCTCCAACGGGGACGTGTACTACCGCACCGCGAAGTTCAGGGAATACGGCAAGCTGAGCCATCAGCCCCTGGAGGATCTCCAGGCCGGAGCCCGGATCGACGTGAGCGAGCAGAAGGAGAACCCCATGGACTTTGCCCTGTGGAAGGCGGCGAAGCCCGGGGAGCCCGCCTGGGATTCCCCCTGGGGCCCCGGCCGTCCCGGCTGGCATATCGAGTGCTCCGCCATGGTGAGCCGCTACCTGGGCAAGACCATCGATATCCACTGCGGCGGCCAGGACCTGATCTTCCCCCACCATGAGAACGAGATCGCCCAGAGCGAGGCGGCCAACGGCTGCCAGTTCGTCCGATACTGGCTCCATAACGGCTTCATCAGCATCAACAACCAGAAGATGAGCAAGAGCCTGAACAACTTCTTCACCGTGCGGGAAGCCGCGGAGGCCTATGGATACGGCACCCTGCGGATGTTCATGCTCTCCGCCCACTACCGCAGCCCTCTGAACTATTCCGAGGATGCTCTGAACCAGGCAAAGGGCGCCCTGCAGCGCCTGGTGAACGCCCGGGATAACCTGGAGTTTTTGGCGCAGAACGGCACGGATGCGGCGCTGACGGCGGAGGAAGAAGCCTTCCTGGCCTCCCTGGACCCCTACCGGGAGAAGTTCATCGCCGCCATGGAGGACGATTTCAACACGGCGGACGCCGTGAGCGTCATGTTCGAGCTGGTGCGGGAGGTGAACACCGCCACCGGGAAGGACGGCTGCTCCAAGGCTCTGGCCAAGGCCTGCCTGGACCGGCTCCTGGAGCTGGACGGCGTCCTGGGTCTCCTGTACAGGCAGGAGGAGGGGGACGACCTGGCCGCCTGGGTGGAGGATCTGATCGCCAGACGCCAGGAAGCCCGGAAGGCCAAGAACTGGGCCGAGGCGGACCGGATCCGGGACGAGCTGAAGGAAAAGGGCATCATCCTGGAGGACACCAAGCAGGGAGTCAAGTGGAAAAAGGCATAAATCGCTGAATCGGGGGCTGTGAAGCCGGAGCGTGTCTCCCGGGCTTCACAGCCCTGTTTTTCTATCCGCCGCGCCGCCGGCAGCCCGGTCATCCCTGCGCCTCTGCTTCGCAGCCCCAGGGGAAGGCAGACCGCACGGCGGGGACGGGAGTGCGATGAATGGGGCAAAGCCGCGAAAGCATCTCCGGCTTCCCTCGGGGGAAGCCGGCGCGGAGCGCCTGATGAGGGGCGTTTGCGAAGCAAACGATGGGCC
>CAMZJG010000215.1 GCA_947307505.1 uncultured Clostridia bacterium
ATCCACAAAGGCGAGGCCGGCCCAGTTGGAGGCCAGAGCCATTTCGCCGCGGGCAACCAGGTTGTCCCCATGCTCGAAGCATTCCACCAGATTATCCCGGACCCGGCGCAGCGCGCTGAGGGCCAGCAGTTCGGAATGGGGGTTGCGGTCACGGGCAGTAATGGACTCGATGCAGTGAGCCATCACGTCAAAACCGGCCTGCGCAGTCACGGAGGGCGGGCAGGTCAGGGTCAGCTCGGGGTCGATGATGCCGATGGTGGCATGAATGAAGATCGCCTGCTTCTGGCCGGTGGTCTCATCGGTGATGACGGAAACCATGGTCCCTTCGGAACCGGAACCGGAGGTGGTGGGGGCCAGGAAGATGGGCACCTTCTCAGGCTGCATGGTGGGAGGGGGTGGGGGAAGATACTTCTCGATCTTGGTTTCCTTCAGGTCCAGCAGCAGAGCCACTGCCTTGGCCAGGTCCATGCAGGAACCGCCGCCGATACCGAGAACGGAATCGCAGCCCTCCTTGATGGCGTATTCAGCGGCTTTGTTGATCAGGCCGGAGGGAGCGTCGGGCTTGACTTCGTTCCAATACAGGAAATCAATGCCATGAGCCTTCAGGCTTGCCTCAGCCTTGACGGTGCCGCCTGCTTTGGTCACATTGGGTCCGCAAACGAAGAGCAGCTTCTTGCAGCCGAGCTTCGCCAGCTCCTCGCCCACGCAACCGATGGCGCCATTGCCGAAGATCACGGGGTTCAGCTGCGTGTACTTGAAAATGCCAGCCATGAAAATACCTCCTATAATTGATTTGTGTTTGTCTGTTATATAGAACGGCCTCAGCCGTTTATACCGTTTTCAAAAAAGCGCTTGGGATTGGGCTTCCGGAACCCCAAAGGACGATCCGGCGCACCTTCCCTTCCTCGGACGCCATATTCATCCAGGTCGATGATCCGGTAGCCGGTGCAGTTGATCAGGGTCACATCTCCCTCACGGTACACAGCGGAGCGGTTTACGGGATTCCCGCTGAGATGCCGGTGCCCGAAAAGGTGCAGGGCCGGCTGATTCATCCGATGCACGTCCTTAAAGCAGGAAAAGCCTTGGTGGAATTCATCATCCCCGTCTCCTACGCCCTTTAACGGCGCATGGGTGACGAAAATATCGATCTTTCGATTGCGCCGGAGCTCTGTCTGCAGTCTCCGGACACGCTTTTCCATCTGGCTTTCGGTAAACTGGTAGTCGTTCGTGGGATCCGACCCCATACAGCCGCCCAAGCCTCCGATCCGCAATCCTTTGTATTCCAGTACCCGTCCATCCACGCTTTCACACCCGAACGGCGGTTTGCGGATGTATTCCTGATCATGATTGCCGAATACATAGAACAAAGGGGCCGGGATCATGGTGACCAGATAGCTGAGATAGGAGGACTTCAGATCTCCGCAGGAAATGATCAGCTCAATTCCGCTGAACACTTCCGGATCAAAGTGTTCCCATATGAACCGGCTCTCCATGTCCGAAACGGCGAGGATCTTCATGGTTATCCCGACTCCGCCCGGCGTTCAGTCTTCATGACCATGATGTCCATGGTCGTGATGGTCGTGGTGATCATGTTCATGCCCGTGGTGATGCTCATGCTCATGGCAGGCACATTCTTCGCCGTGCTCATGGTCGTGGTGATGGTGGTCATGGTCATCGCAGGAACAATCCCCGCTGTGCTCATGGTCATGGTGATGATGTTCACATTCATGGGCATAGACGCACCACTGGCCATTCTGGCCGGCAATGGCTGCCGCCATTCCCTCCAGGCGGTCCTCCAGGGCTTCCAGCTCCGCGCCGAACACGATACCGGTGATCCCCACTTCGGCGATCTCCGGCTCAACGGAAGGCAGTTCGCTGCCCTTTACCTCTACGGCGCCTCCGGTGGTAGAAAGCATAAGGGCATTCTCTGTCCCCCACTGAACATAGGCTTTGATGTGTCCGATCATTGCGTCCTGCTCATCCGCCCAGAGTACGGAGATCCGAAGCTGCTCCGCGATCTGATCGCGCAGAACCGCCACGCCCGCCGCAGGCTTCAGTTCGAATTTGGCAGAGGCGACCCGGGCTTCTTCATGAAGGCGGGCATTGATTTCGACTTTGATCATTGTCCTCTTACCTTTCCAGGAAAGCCCAGACCGCGTCGTCGATGGGCTTGTTTGCGATGACCTTATGCAGCTCCGCCTGGGGGTTGTAGGCATGTAGCTCACCGGCAATATGATCGGCGGTTTCCTCGTCCACCAGATCCACCTTATTCAAGAGGATACAGTCGGCAGAATCCACCTGCGCCTCAATGAGCTGGGGCATATAGCTGTGCAGCCGTTTCCATCTTCCCGCATCCGCCATGGAAAGGATCTTGACCGGGATCCGGAAGCAGGCTTCCACGTTATTCTTGATCTCCAGGGGATAGGCGACGCCTGTCGCTTCGATAATGATCCACTCCGGATCCACCGTTTCCTGAATGGTCCGGATATCGCTGATCAGATCCGCTCCGCCGGTGCAGCATGCGCACCCGGCAAAGAGTTCCCGGACAGCCAGCCCCTGGGCCTTCAGGACCTTATCGTCCACACCGACCTCACCGATCTCATTTTCAATGATCATGACGCTGGTATCCTTGCGGCCGCTGCGCCGCACCATATAAGCGGCCATCTGCAGCAATGCGCTGGTTTTCCCGGAGCCGAGGAACCCGCTCAGAAGCAACACTTTCATACCCGGCAACCTCCATTCTCACAGATTAACAATAGCCCAAAATCCTGGGAATGTCAACCGAGCTGCCGCCGCAGACGACCGCAGAACGGCTCCTCTCTGTTTACTGCGCCGGGGACGGAGAAGCGGTGGCGTAATTCAGATTGGTGGTGAGGTAGCCGCTGGACACCCATCCGAATTTTCCGTCATAGTATACCAGGTACCACTTTCCGCCATCGCTCTTGGCAACGGCGCCGA
>CAMZJG010000216.1 GCA_947307505.1 uncultured Clostridia bacterium
TGCATATTTCGGACTGAGAGCCGCCACTGCACGGACTTTCAGCCCACCCTTCACGGGGATTTAGCCCACCCTTCACGGAGATAGAGCCCACCCTCTGTATAATGGAGACAGCACGCATAAGCGTGACTATCTTCAAAGGAGGGAGTCGAATGGTCGACTACCGTGAAATCCTGAGGTGTTACAGCCTTGGGTACAGCAGAAAACAGATATCATTGACGGTGCATAGTTCACATCACACTGTCGAAGATGTGCTGAATGCTGCGCAAGAGAAAGGGATCACCTGGCCGTTGGATGAAAACATCAGCGACGCGGATCTGCAGGAAATCCTGTTTCCCGGGAAATATGCGTATGCTACCCCTTACACAAATCCTGACTATGCCAAGATCCACAGTGAACTGGCTAAACCGGGCGTTACGCTGACACTTCTGTGGCACGAATATTGTGATGATGTACGTGCTGCAGGCGACGTCCCGTACATGTACACCCAGTTCTGTGAGAAGTACCGTAAGTGGGCCAGGATCACCAAAGCCACCATGCGGATAAGCCACAAGCCGGGTGACGCCATGCAGGTAGACTGGGCCGGCGATCCGCTGTGGATAACGGACCAGGCAACCGGTGAGCTGTCTCCCGGATACATTTTCGTTGCCGTACTGCCGTGCAGCTGGTATACATACGCCGAAGTCTGCGGGGACATGAAATCCGAGAACTGGCTTTTGTGCCACATTCATGCCTTCAGCTATTTCGGCGGCGTCACACGGCTGCTGATCCCGGATAATGCGAAGACTGGAGTGACGATCAACAGCCAGTACGAGACTGTGCTCAATAAGAGTTACCAGGAACTGGCTGACCATTACGGCACCGCTATTGTACCGGCCCGTGTACGCAAGCCCGACGACAAAGCGGCGGCAGAAGGTACCGTACGGTTTGTCTCCACCTGGATCACGGCAGCGCTCAGGGACAGAACGTTTTTCTCGATTGCCGAAGCACAGCAAGCTGTGGCAGAGAAGCTAGAAGAGATCAACCGGACCCCCTTTCGAAAACGTTCTGGATGCCGTCTGTCAGCCTTCGAGCAGGAAGAGAAGGAGTTCCTTCGTCCGTTGCCTATACTGGGTTATGAGCCGTCTGTATGGTCTCAGATGAAGGTTGGGACAGACTATCTCGTCACTGATGGAAAAAACAGGTATTCCGTTCCTTACGACTTGATCGGCGAGACTGTCAGCGTTCGGGTGACCAGGGACATCGTTGAAGTATTCTACCGGAATAGCCGGGTCGCGGCTCATGTCCGTCTGGCCGCGCCGCAGCACGATCCGGTAGTGAAGCCTGAACATATGCCAGAGGCGCACCGCAGATACATGCAGTACAACGCGGAAGAGTTTACTGCCTGGGCCGACGGAATAGGCGTGAATACATCCGGTGTCGTCCGTTATTTCCTGACGAGCGGAAGGGAGGTCGAACAGGGATACAAGTCATGCGCTAGTCTTACCAAGTTGGCAAAAAGCTATGGCGATGCGGTAGTTGAGGACGCCTGTGAGCGAGTTCTCCGGCTGACTTCAGTGCCGACCATCCGCAATATTAGCACCCTTTGCCGTTCTTCCGCCGACCGTAAGGCGGCCGGCGAGAAACCTCCCGTATGGCAGGAAAGCCATGGCGGCGGGATAACAAGAGGCGCCAGCTACTACAGCAAGGGAGGACATCGCCATGATGAAGCAGGCAACGATTGATCAGCTGAAAGCCATGAAGTTTACTGCCATGGCCAAGGCCTTTGAATCCCAGACGGTCGATCCTTCCACATTTGGCCATATGGGCTTTGAGGAGCGGTTTGGTCTGCTGGTAGACGCTGAATGGAACCGCCGCCAGCAGAACCGGCTCCGCAGCCGCATCCAGGAAGCCCGGCTGGACGTGCCTTCCGCCACCATGGAAGGAATTGAATACCTGGAAGACCGCAAGCTTGACAGGGCGATGCTGATGCGTATGTCTACCTGCGCCTACATCGACGAAGGCCACCACATCATCCTGACCGGCGCTTCCGGCTGCGGAAAATCCTACATCGCCTGTGCGCTCGGTAATGCTGCCTGCCGGAAATTCTACCATGTCCGCTATGTCCGAATGAAAAACCTGCTGGATGAGGTAAATCTGGCCCGGTCCGACGAACGGTGCAGAAAAGCGATGAAGGCCTACGCCAAGGCGGATCTGCTCATTCTGGACGATTGGCTGCTAAAGGAACCGCTTACACAGCAGGAAATCTACGATCTTCTCGAAATCGTGGAATCCAGGACCAAGCACGGATCGACCATCTTCTGTACACAGTTTGATACGGACGACTGGTATTCACACCTGAACCCAACGTCCGGCGAAGGCAGCCCCGTGACCGACGCGATCATGGACAGGATCGTCCATAACGCATACTTGATTCCTCTGGAAGGCAAGTCTATGCGTGAACGGCACGGTCTGACCACTTCCCGGAAGGATGGTGAGATGGCATGACCGGCAAGAAGGCTTTTCTCAGGCAGGAAATGTGGCGGTACCTTCGAATGGTCCCGGATGCCACTCCGGATGAGATTGCTGAACTGAAAGCCTGGGTTCAGCAGGGTAATGACCCTTTCAGTAATCCATCCCACATTGCCGACGGCAGTGGCTGGGAGATGCCCTTCATCCATGGGCTCCGCGCAGAGCAGGATTACATTGAGGCTGTACAGGCCGGTTTGGTTGACCCTCCTGAGCCTGTCGATGAATCCGATCTGCCCTAAGCGGGGGCTCTGCCCCCGTACCCCCGGAGTTTAACGAATCTGGTTTTCCCAAGGGAGTGTTGCCGTATGCATGGACTTCTCGCACAAACGCAAAAAGAGCGGTGCCATTCGGTACCACTCCCTCGCAAAACCTCATGTGTTACTCGGGTCGGTCTCCACCGTTGCCCTGTCCTCCACATGAGTAAACGC
>CAMZJG010000217.1 GCA_947307505.1 uncultured Clostridia bacterium
GTCAGGAGCTCATGGATCCCGTCCCCGTCCATATCGACGATCCGGTAGCCGCCGTCCCCATAGCCGCCATAGCCCAGGCAGTTCGCCGCCGTGAGCAGATCCTCCTGGGGCTGGAACAGCCAGTCGTCGCCGTCGCCGCCCCGGGTGAAGACATAGGTGGAGAGATAACCGGATCCCCGGGGATTGGGCTGCCGGTTGAGGATTTTCACACAGATGCGGGGATAACCGAAAAGGTCTCCGTCGCCGTTATAATAAACGAAGGAAGAACCCACCTCGTCCATAACGGTGCCGATGACGGTGGTGCCATCGGCGTGCCAGCTCATCAGTTTTCCCGTCCAGGTCCGGCGGTTCCAGCGATATTCCGCCTGCAGCGAATACCTGTCGGAGATCTTCTGGGCCAGCGCCTGCCGCTCTGCTTCCGATCCGGCATAGGTCAGCCGCAGCAGATGGCCGTCCCGCTCCAGAAAGAGCAGCAGTTCGTTATCCCGTTCCTCCGTATGGAGGACCGAAAGGCTGCCGCTTTCCCGCACCTCGGTCCTGAACAGCAGCACGCCCACGGCCGCCAGGGCCGCAATGAGCAGCAGAGCCAGTACCGCCACCCAGCGCCGCCGCCGGGTGCGTTCCTTTCGGATGCTATCCCAGGAGATCGCAAGCAGCCCCTGGACCAGCGGCGCTTCCGCCGGGGGTACGCTTTCCTTCCCGGTTGCCCCGTCCTCTCTCCGGCGGCAGGATACAAGCTCTGAGACGTCCAGGCCGAAGACGGAGGCCAGAGGCTCCAGCAAAGTCACGTCCGGGAAGCTGAGCCCCCGTTCCCATTTGCTCACGGCTTTGTCCGTCACATGGAGCCGTTCCGCCAGGGTTTTCTGGGTCAGACCCAGTTCTCTGCGGTTCAGAGCGACAAAGCTTCCGAATTCCGCTTTTTCCATTTTGATCACCTCGGCTTCAGTCTAGCCGTCCCCTGCACAGAAGACAACCGACCAGCGGTAGAATCCGCCGGTTTACGTCCAAAAAAGCCCCGAAGCGTCGCCGCTTCGGGGCGTTCCAGTCAGGCTGCTTTTACGCTTCGCCGTTCACGATGGTCTCCGCCGCCTGGCGGGCCCAGGTGAGGCAGCGGCCGTGGCTGTTGCCGTTGAACAGCAGGGGATAGTCCACCCCGTAGAGGCCGCCCGCCACCATGCCCACCGCCAGGAGGCCGGGGATGGGCTCGTCCTTCGCGTCCAGCACCCGGAGCTTCACGTCCGTATTCACCCCGCCGAACACGTCCAGCAGGGAGGGACCGAACTTCAAAGCGTAGAAGGGGGGCTTGTCGATGGGGGTGAGGAGGGCGGCGCGCTTGCCGTAATCCTCGTCGTTCTGCTTCTGATACATCTCGTTGTACCGGGCGACGGTGGCCAGAAAGGTGTCCTTGGGCACGCCCATCTGCTCCGCCAGCTCCTCCAGGGTATCCGCCTTGCAGCAGGTGCCGTTCTCCACGTACCGGTCGATGGATTCCTTGGTGCCGTTGTCGTCGCTCCAGCCATGGCCGTACTCCGCCATGAGGGGCTCCACGAACTGGCCGCCGCTGATGGGGGAGAGGAAGCGCACCTGGTCCAGCCAGCGGTCGTCGAACACGCTGAAGGCCCACTGACCTCCCGGCTGCTCCAGGGTGCGGATGGCCTTGGCCTGGACCCAGGTGTCCTCGTTCATGTACCGCCTGCCCTGCTGGTTCACATGGAGGAAGAAGAAGGCGAACATGGAGTAGGCGATGAGATGGAGGGAGATGGCCCAGTCGTGGGCCTCGTATTCCGCCCCGGCCCAGTAGGCCATCTGGTGGCCGTCTCCGGTGTTGATCCCCTCAGGGAAGTAGCCGTTATGGGCGGCCCGGAGACCCAGGGGGGCGAAGTATTTCAGCATCTCCCGGTTCCCGGCGATGTCGCCCGTGGCCAGGACCACGGCCTTTTTCCCCACGTAGCGGCGGTAAACTCCGTCGTTGTCCCTGGCAATGAAGGAGACCACCCGGCCCGTCTCGTCCTTCTCCAGATACAGAGCCCGGGTATTCCGGTCCAGCCGCTGGTTTGCGTCCAGGATCACCTTTTCCATGATCTCGCACATGAGGAAGGCGGTCTTGCTGTTCTTGTACACGTGGTAGCCCGGCTTCTGCACGATGTAATGGGTGCCGGGGTACTCGGTAAAGTCCGGCCCCTTGTAGTAGCCGCCGAAGAGGTGGCCTTCGATGGCCTCGCCCCCGGTCTCCAGCAGCCATTCGAAGGCCTCCTCGCTCTTGTTCACATAAAGCCAGAGCAGGTCCTCGTTCACCCGGCTGCCGCAGATGCGCATCCAGTCCCGGGCGAACTGCTTTTTGTCGATGAACACCCCGTTCTCCCGCTGGATATGACTGCCGACGGAGGCGATATGGGCCCCGTGGGCCACCAGGCCCTTGTACTTGTCGACGAGGGCGACCGTCTGCCCCAGCTGGACGCACCGGGCTCCGGTGGCCAGACCCGCGATGCCGCCGCCGATGATGGCCACGTCCGCCGTGACGGTCTCCTGAATGAGACTCTCGTCGATCTTCGGGGGCGGCGTGCCCCAGGGATACCGGGCTGCCCGCACCTGGGGATCGGTATAGTCTTCCCGTTCGATGAAATGCATGTCGTTACCTCCCGATCTGTTTTTGTTCTCTGAAAACAGTATAGCATGGGGAAGGGGAGGGTGTAAATCATGAAAAGCAGCGGCCCCGGCATTTGCCGGAGCCGCTGGATCATCCTTCATGCCCCGCAGGGCAATTCATGGCAAAGCCAATTCACGCACCCGCAGGGTGCGATTCATTCTCCCTGCGTTCCAAGCAGTTCCTGCAGCTGGCTGGTGTACAGCTCGTAGTACAGTCCCTTCTTGGCCATGAGGGCGTCGTGGTTCCCCTCTTCGGCGATGACGCCGTCCTGGATGTAGA
>CAMZJG010000218.1 GCA_947307505.1 uncultured Clostridia bacterium
ATGCGGTTGTCCGCCAGGATGGCCCGGGCGATGGTGAGGAGCTGCTTCTGTCCGGCAGAGATGTTGCTGGTCTCCTCATTCAGGATCATATTGTAGCCCTCCGCCTGGGTGCGGATAAAGAAGTCCACCTGGGCGGCCTTGGCCGCCTCCACCACCTGTTCGTCCGTGGCGTCCAGCTTGCCATAGCGGATATTCTCCATAATGGTGCCGTTGAAGAGCCAGGTATCCTGAAGCACCATGCCGATCTCCTCCCGCAGGTCATGGCGGGTGAACTCCCGGGTATCATAGCCGTCCAGCTTGATGGAGCCGCCCAGCAGATCATGGAAGCGCATGAGCAGCTTGACCATGGTGGTCTTGCCTGCGCCGGTGGGACCCACGATGGCGATGCGCTGGCCCGCCTTCACATGGGCGGAGAAGTCGTTGATTACAATCTCTTCCGGATCGTAGCCGAAGTGCACGTGTTCAAAGTCCACGTCGCCCCGGATATCCATATCATGGATGTTCAGATGGGCATCCGGATCCTGCTCTTCTGCCTCATCCAGGAACTGGAACACCCGTTCCGCCGCGGCTGCGGTGGACTGAAGCTGGCTGGAAATATTGGCCACCTGGGTGATGGGCTGGTTGAAGGTTCGGACGTAGGTGATAAAGGCCTGGATGGAACCGATGGACAGGGTGCCCCGGGCGCACATGGAGGCGCCCAGCACGCATACCGCCACATAGCCGGCGTTGCCGATGAAGTTCATGATGGGCCGCATCATGCCTGTGAGGAATTCTGCCTTCCAGAAGGCGTTGTAAAGCCGGTCGTTCTCGTAGTCGAACTCCATCAGGGCCCGGTCCTCGGCGCAGAAGGCCTTTAAGATCTGCTGGCCGGAGTACATCTCCTCCACGTAGCCGTTCACGGTGCCCAACAGCTTCTGGCGTGCCCGGAAGTGCTTCTGGGAGATGCTCACCATCAGGGCGGTGCAGATCCCGCTGAAGGGCAGCATGGCGATGGCGATCAGGGTGAGCTTCCAGCTGATGCTCAGCATCATGACCAGCACGCCGATGAGGGTGACCAGACTGGTGATGATCTGGGTGAGGCACTGGTTCATACTGTGGCTCACCGTATCCACGTCGTTGGTGATGCGGCTCATGACCTCACCGTTGGACATGGTATGGAAGAAATTCACCGGCAGACGATTGATCTTCTCGATGATGTTCTTGCGCAGATTGTAAGAGATCTTGTTGGAGACATTGGCCAGCGCGAAGCCCTGGGCATAGGCGAACAGCGCGCTGATGATGTACAGGATCAGCAGGATCAGCATGACCCGGCCCACATAACCGAAGTCCACTCCGTTGGTGCCGCCGGCGGTGACCGCCGCGACGCCCCGGGCGATCTCATCCGTGATCTTGGCCAGGATCTTGGGGTTCACCGTAGCCAGCACTGTGGAGCAGATGGAGCAGACAGAGACCAGCAGGATCATCCACTTGAAATCCATGAGGTAGTGGATAAGGTGCTTCATGCTGCCCTTGAAATCCTTGGGCTTTTCGCCGCGCATGGCACCGGGACCTCTTCCGCCGCCGGGAGGGCCGCCTCTGCGGCCGTTTTTCATCTTGGAGGTATCCGGCCGTACCAGGGGGCGGTAGCCCGGATTATCCTGCTCCATGCCCGTAAGGCTGGGTTCATTCTGGTTGAAGTCGAACTTTGGCATAAAGAGCTTCATAATGCCCTTGGGCTTGGGCATATCCGGGAATTCCCCGTTCTCCATTGCCTCCTTGAACTTCTCCGGGTCGAAATTCTCAGGGTCGAAATCCGGCGGCCCCTTCTTGGGGTCGAAGCCCTTGGGGGGTCCCTTCTTCGGATCGAAACCCGGAGGCGGGAACTTGCTGGGATCAAAATCCTTCGGCATCTTGCCGGGATCGAATTTGCTGGGATCAAAGTCCTTGGGCGGCCCTCCCGCAGGAGGCCCCATCTTCTGGGGATCGGCGCCGGCGGGCTTGCGATTCTCATCCGCTCTGTTCATGCCAATTCCTCCTTTGAAAGCTGGCTCTCCGCAATCTCGCGGTAGGCCTCGCAGGTCTGTAGCAGCTCCTTATGGGTGCCGTGACCCACGACCTTTCCCTCCTCCAGGACCAGGATCTGGTCCGCGTTCATGATGGTGCTGACCCGCTGGGCCACGATAAGCACCGTAGCATTCTCCGTGGATTCATACAGTGCCTTGCGCAGGTTGGCGTCGGTACGGAAGTCCAGAGCGGAGAAACTGTCATCAAAAATGAAGATGGGCGGATTCTCCAACAGGGCCCGGGCGATGCTTAGACGCTGCTTCTGACCGCCGGATACGTTGTCGCCGCCCTGGGCGATGGCGATCTCCAGGCCGTTGTTTTCCGGATTGATGAAGTCCGAAGCCTGGGCGATCCGAATGGCGTTGTAGATCTCCTCATCCGTGGCGGTAGCCTTCCCCAGACTCATGTTGGTGGCCACGTCGCCGGAGAAAAGAAGGCCCTTCTGGGGCACATAGCCGATCTGCCGCCGCAGCTCGTGGAGGGAAAGATCCCGGATGTCCACCCCGTCCAGCATGATCTGGCCCTCAGTCACATCATAGAACCTGGGCACCAGATTGATCAGAGTGGATTTTCCCGAACCGGTGGAACCGATGAAGGCCACAGTCTGTCCCGGCTGCACATCGAAGGTGATATGCTCCAGCACGCAGTTTTCCGCATCTCCGTACTTGAAGGACACATCCCGGAATTCGATATGGCCCTTGGAACGCCAGTGCTCGCCCATGTTCCGCGGTTCCTCCGGCTCCTGGATCACCGGATCCGTATCCAGGATCTCGGAGATACGTCCCGCCGCCACCAGGGCCCGGGGGATGAAGATGAACATCTGGGCGATCATAAGGAAGGCCATGATGATCTGCATCACATACTGCAT
>CAMZJG010000219.1 GCA_947307505.1 uncultured Clostridia bacterium
GCGGCCTCTTGAACCCCATTCAAGCGCGATACCAAACTTCGCCACACCCGGATTTTTGTTCAGCTTTTGTATATTAGCACAATGGTTTGCGGAATGCAAGGGTAAATTTCGAAAAATACCGGAAAGGAAAAAGGGGAGGGAAAACCGCGGAAGAACGCGGCCTCAGCCCTCCCCCTGGCCTTCGGCGGGGGCTTGGGGCGCCTTTTTGGCCTTCTCCTGCAGGCGCTTCAGGCGCTTCAGGGATTCCTGCTGCTTCTGGTATTTCTTCAGGTAGAAAGCCTTCGCCTCCTCCCCCGCGGGGTAGACCATGCGCAGGGCGCTGTACCGCCCGCTGGGACGGCGGGAGAAGCGCAGGCGCAGAAAGCTCTCATGCCCCTTGGCGCACTTCACCAGGCCGATCTGCCGATCCTTGTTCTGGGGTACCCAGGCGCGGCAGCGCAGCTCCTCCCCGCATTCCGGGCAGCGGAAGCGGCAAAGGGCGGGGTGGTGCAGAGCGTCCCCGGGGGAATCGAAGCCCAGTTCCAGCTGCCGCTGCGTTCCCGGGGGCAGGGCGGGACCGGGGCCCAGCTCCTCATATTCCCGGATGCCCCGGCGGATATCCGTGGCGGCGCAGATGGCGGCGGCATACCGGGCGTCGTTCAGAGAGTCGTGCTGTTCCAGATCCAGGGCGATGCCCAGGGCCTCCGCCGCGTCCGTCAGGGAGGTGCTGGTCTCGGTGCGGCCCAGGAAGCTGTCGTAAATGAGACGCAGATCGTATACCTGCTCCGGGACCCAGGCGGGGTCCAGCCCCCAGGCCTCCAGGTTGGCGCACAGGACCCGCTCGTCCTCGCCGCCCCAGGCGAACATGTCGAAGTCCCCGCCCCCCTGGCAGCACCAGGCGCCGAAGCGCTCCGCCGCCTCGGGGAAGGGGTCGCCCCCCAGCATATCCGATTCGCTGAGGTGGGTGAGCTTTTTCACCTTCCAGTGCACCTGCCGGAAGTACCGGGGCTTCACGGAGGCGCTGAACTCCCCCATGGGCTTTCCCTCCGGGTCCAGCATCACGGCGCCGATCTGGATGATCTCCCCGGGCATCAGGGCTTTGGGCACGTGGGGATATTCCTTCCAGGGAAGAGGCTGGTTCCATTCCATATCGAAAACGACGGCCCGACGGCCGGGTCTGGGCAGCTGGTCCATATCCGCAGAACCTTTCTCGATGATTTCTCAGAACAGGAGGATGCCCACCAGGGCGGAGCAGAGGATCCACACCAGGGGGTGGAGCTTTTTCAGCTTGGGGATGAACTGGGTGCACGCCAGCAGCACCGCCGCCAGGACGACGCCCTTCCAGTCCACCGCGGCCCACAGGCTCCCGGCTCCCGGCCGGAGGAAGACCCCGTAGGCGATGGTGAGGCCCGCGGAGGTGATGAGGGCGGTGGAGGCGGGGCGGAGGCAATGGAAAACGGAATCCACAAAGGGATTATCCTTCACCTTCTTCAGGAAGGCGGCGATGAGCAGGATGATCAGGTAGGAGGGGGTGATGAGCCCCAGGGTGGCGACCACGGCGCCGGGAACGCCCCCCGAGGTGAAGCCCACGTAGGTGGCGGTATTCACCCCGATGGGGCCGGGGGTGGACTCCGCCACCGCCACCATATCCGCCAGCTGGGCCTGGGTGAACAGGCCGGTGCGCTCCGCCATATCGGAGAGGAAGGGGAGGGTGGCAAGGCCGCCGCCCACCGCCAGAAGGCCGGTTTTGAAGAACTCCCAGAAGAGGAGCAGGTACAGGCTCATTCCGTCCCGCCTCCCTTCCTCCGCCGCGTCAGCTCCAGGGCGATCCCCAGGGCGGCGGAGATCAGGACGAACACCGGCGGCGTTACCCGGGTGAACAGGGCCAGGGCCAGGACGGCCAGATAGATGACCAGGGTGAGGGTGCCGGTCACGGCCTTTTTCCACAGCTTCAGCACCGCGTTGAAGATCAGGACGCAGACGCACACCTTGATCCCGGCGAAGGCCTTCTGCACGTAGATGTTGTCGGCAAAGGCGCTGATGAGTCCCGCCAGGCAGACGATGATCACCAGGGAGGGGAAGACCACCCCCAGGGTGGCCATAAGGCCCCCCAGCCAGCCCCGGGACTTGCAGCCCACGAAGGTGGCGGTGTTCACGGCGATGACGCCGGGGGTGCACTGGCCCACGGCAAAGTAGTCCGCCAGCTCCTCCTCGGTGGCCCAGCCCTTGTGCTCCACGATCTCCCGCTGGAGCATGGGCAGCATGGCGTAACCCCCGCCGAAGGTCATGACGCCCACCTTGGCGAAGGTCAGAAACAGCTCCCCCAGACCGGCCAACCCGTTCACCTCCCGAAATTCAACTAAATTAGTATAGCATACTTTTGGCCGCCGGAACAGCCCCAATCTGCCGGGAGGACCGGGCGGGGATTTTTCTGCGGGATTTGACGGGAAACGGTGGAAATTTTCCCCGGGGAAGGGTATAATGCCTTCACTACGGCGCAAAGGTGGTGGCTTCCGATGACGATTGAACTGACGGATAAGGAATTCCGGCGTCTGCTGGACCTGGTCTATGTGGGCAACTGGGTAATGAACTCCATGCGGGGGGAAAACCGCATCCAGGCCTATGACGATGTGGAATCCAAGTGCTTCTCCTATTGTCTCAAAACCGGGATGTACTCCCTGTTCGAGATGGTGGACGGGGAGGTGGTCCCCTCCGCCGGCTTCGAGGAAGGGGGCATCCAGGAGGCCATCCTGGACTATGAGGACGGGATCTTTTTCGATATCCTGGCGGAGGAGCTGGCCCGGCGGGATCTGGCCATGGGTCCGGGGGAGAGCGGCGGAAACAGCGAGCTTACCCAGCGCATGCAGGAATACATGGACGAATTCGAGAAGAACGGCCTCAACAACGTCACCGTGGAGCGGGAGGA
>CAMZJG010000220.1 GCA_947307505.1 uncultured Clostridia bacterium
TCATGAGAGCAGCGCCTCCACAAAGGCGTCGGGATCAAATTCCAGCAGATCGTCCACCTGCTCGCCCACGCCGATGAATTTCACGGGAATACCCAGTTCCCGGTTCACCGCAAAGGCGATGCCGCCCTTGGCCGTACCGTCCAGCTTGGTCAGCACCAGTCCGGTCACTCCGGCGGACTGGCTGAATTGTCTGGCCTGGATCAGGCCGTTCTGCCCTGTTCCCGCATCCAGGACCAGCAGGTTCTCCCGGCTGCATCCGGGCAGCTCCCGATCGATGATCCGGCTGATCTTGCTCAGTTCGTTCATCAGGTTGGCTTTGTTGTGCAGACGTCCCGCCGTATCGCAGATGAGCACATCCGTGCCTCTGGCCTTGGCCGCTGCGATGCCGTCGAACACGACGGCGCCGGGATCGGAACCTTCCTCATGACGCACCAGATCCGCCCCGGCCCGCTGGGCCCAAATGCTCAGCTGCTCCGCTGCGGCGGCACGGAAGGTGTCGCCTGCGCACAGGAGGACCCTTTTCCCTTCCCCTGTGAACCGGGCGGCAAGCTTTCCGATGGTGGTGGTCTTTCCCACTCCGTTCACCCCGATCACCAGGATCACAGAGGGGGTGGTCTCCAGATGAAGACGGGCATCTCCCGCTTCCGCAAGGGCGGAGGTCAGGCTTTCCTTCAGGGCGGCGCGGATCTCATCGCCGCCATGCAGCCCCTCATGCTTCGCCCGCTCCCGCAGCTCATCAACAGTAGATACGGCCAGTTCCGCTCCCATATCCGCTAGGATCAGAGATTCTTCCAATTCGTCGAAGAACTCGTCATTCGCCCCGGTAAAGCTGTCCAGAAGGCCTGTAAAGCTCTTTCTGGTCTTGCTCAGACCCGTGCGGATCTTCTCAAACAACCCCATGGTCTACGCCTCCGTATTCTTGACCGCTTCCTTCAGATCCACCCGCAGGACCTGGGAAATGCCTTTTTGCATCGTGACGCCGTACAGCATGTCCGCTTCCTCCATGCTGCCCCGTCGGTGGGTGATGACCAGGAACTGTGTATTTCCCGACATGCTGCGGGTATACCGGGCAAAACGGCCGACATTGGTTTCATCCAGCGCGGATTCAATCTCATCCAGCACACAGAAAGGCGCCGGCCGCACCTTCAGCATGGCGAAATACAGAGCGATCGCCACAAAAGCCCGCTCTCCGCCGGAGAGAAGGGTCAGCGTCCGCAGAGATTTTCCCGGAGGCTGGACCCGGATCTCGATCCCGCAGTTCAGGATATCCGCAGGATCCTCCAGCACAAGCTCTCCGCGGCCCCCTCCGAACAGCTCTTTGAAGGTCTGACTGAAGCTCTCCGCCACCGCCTGGAATTCATCGGCAAAGATCCGCTTCATCTCCTCCGTAACAGTATGGAGGACCTCCTCCAGCTCCCGTTTGGCCTTTTCAAGATCGTTCTTCTGGGTATCCAGATAGGTATATCGCTCATTGACCCGATCAAAATCTTCGATGGCTGCCAGATTGGGAGAACCCAGTGCGGTCATTTCTCTCCGCAGCTGTCCAACGCGCTTCTGTGCTCTGGAGCTGCTTTCCAGCATCATGCGCTGGCTCTGTGCCGCGGATCGGCTCAGTCCGTAGCCATCCCACAGCTTATCCAGCAGCTGCCGCTCCTCCATATCCGCCGCGGCTTTTCGCTGCCCCATCTCCGCGCAGCTTCGTTCCAGCTCGTTGATGCTCCGGTTGCGTTCCTGCGCTTCTCTGTCAGCCTTGCCCCGGTTCGCTTCACACCGCTGCCGTTCCTGCATGGCGTTCTCCAGGGCCGGTCTGCGGCTATCCGCTTCGGCCTTCCGCTGTTCGGCTTCCGCCCGGTAATCGGCGCTTTTCTTCTGCAGTTCTTCGTTCTTCTGCGCATAGATCCTGCGGCTGTCATCCCGATCCGTACTCTCCGCAGAATACCCCTGCAAAAGTCCGTTCCATTCTTCTATGCCCTTTTCCAGGGCTTCCTTTTCCGTATCCAGAGCGGCTTCCCGTTCCCGGAGTTTTCCAGCTGCCTCACCTAATTCCCTGAGTTTATTCTCAATGCTTGCCCGGTCCTGACTCTGGGACTCCGCCAGCTGCCGGATCCGTTCGGCTTCCAAGCGGTGTTCTTTCTGCCGGCGTCCGGCCTCTTCCGCCGCTTTTTCCAGGCGGGAAGATTCCTCTTTGCCGCGGCTCATACCGTTTTCAGCCGACTGCAGACTGGCTTCCACCGCTTCTTTCAGCAGCAGCCGCTGCTTTTGTTCCGCCTCCAGCTTCAATACCTGGTCCTGGATCTCCCGCAGCTGGATCCCGGCTGTCTCAGCGGCATACTCCACATTGGCCAGTTCCTTTTCCGCGGAATGGAGGGCGGACTCCGCCTCTTTGGCCTCGGCGGCGATCTCTTTCAACCGTACCCGAAGGCGCTGCAGTTCATTTGCCCGGGAGAGGATACCCACGTTCCTGGCGGCGCTGCCGCCGGTCATAGAGCCGCCCGCGTTCACCAGCTGCCCATCCAGGGTGACGATGCGGAACCGGGCGCTGTAGCGGCGGGAAATTGCGATGGCCGCGTCCAGGTCCTCCGCCACAACGGTCCTGCCCAGCAGATTCCGCAGAATCTCCCCATAGCGCTCGTCGTATTCCGCCAGCTGGGAGGCGATCCCTTCAAATCCGGGGATCCGGTCCAGCTCCCGCTCCCGGAGTTCCGTACCCCGGATGGCAGTGAGGGGCAGAAAGGTGGCGCGCCCCGCATCCTGCCGCTTGAGCAGGGAGATGGCGGCCTTGCCGTCCTCCTCCCGGTCGACCACGATGCTTTGCAGAGAGTTGCCCAAAGCGGTTTCCAGGGCTACTGTATACCGGTCCTCCGTATGGATCAGCCCGGCGACCGTACTGTGGATCCCCCGCA
>CAMZJG010000221.1 GCA_947307505.1 uncultured Clostridia bacterium
CGGACGGAGCGGTCCAGCTCTACGCCGCCGAACTGAGTCCGGACGGGATCGGCGACCTGCATATCGCCTATGAACAGCTGAAGGCCCGGCTCCAGGCGGAGGGTCTCTTCGACCGGAGCCGAAAACGTCCCCTCCCCCCCTTCCCCCGGCGGATCGCCGTGGTCACCTCCGGCACCGGGGCTGCGGTACGGGATATCATCCGGGTGGCCACCGCGCGGTATCCCCTGGCCAAGCTCATGATCCTCCCTGTCCGGGTGCAGGGGGCGGAAGCGCCGCCCGAGATCGTCTCCGCCATCCGCTTTGCCAACCGGCACCATCTGGCGGACGTGATCATCGCCGGGCGGGGCGGCGGCTCCATCGAAGACCTGTGGGCCTTCAATGACGAGCGGGTGGCCCGGGCCATCTACGCCTCGGAGATCCCGGTGATCTCGGCTGTGGGCCATGAGCCGGATTTCACCATTGCGGACTTTGTGGCGGACGTCCGGGCCGCGACCCCCTCCAACGCGGCGGAGATCGTTGTGCCGGACCGGATGAAGCTGACGGAAATGATCACGGCGCTGGACAAGCGTCTCGCCGCCGCCATGACCTCCCGGCTGGAGGCGGAAAAGCTGCACCTGCGGCGGCTGCGGGAACGCCGGGTCCTGCAGGATCCCGGCGTCTATCTGGACGAACGGCGCATCTCCCTGGACCATATGTCGGAACGGCTGGGTTCCTCCATGCAGAGGCTGATCGCCGGGCGGCGCGGCGCTTTTTCCGCCCGGGCCGCGGCGCTGGACGCCATGAGCCCCCTGAAGGTCCTGGCCCGGGGCTATGCCATCGCCAGCCGGGAGGACGGCTTGCTGGTACGCAGCCGGATGGAGGTCAGTCCCGGGGAGCGGCTGCTCCTGCGGGTATCCGATGGGAATATTCCCTGTACGGTTTTGGACTTGGCAGAAAAGGATGAGACGGATGGAAGAGAATAAACTGAGCTTTGAGGAATCCATGCAGCGGCTGGAGCAGATCGTGCGTCTGCTGGAGAAGGGGGACGCCCCCCTGGAGGATGCCATGAAGCTGTTTGAAGAGGGTACCGGCCTCGCCGCCCGCTGCCAGGAAATGCTGGAAAAAGCGGAAAAGCAGGTGGTCCGGCTGGCCAAGGGCCCGGATGGCGAACCGGTGGAAACGGAGTTTGAGGATGCCGGAGAATGAAGCGCGCCTCCTGGCGCTGCGGGCACAGGTGGAGACCCGTCTGAAAACCATCGTCCCGGCGGATACCGGGCTGGCGGAAGCCATGCGGTACAGTCTCCTGGCAGGGGGCAAACGTCTGCGGCCCATCCTGGCCCTGGAATTCTGCCGGATCTGCGGCGGGGTGCCGGAGCTGGCGCTGGACGCCGCCTGCGGCCTGGAAATGCTCCACACCTATTCCCTGATCCATGACGACCTTCCCTGTATGGACAACGATGATCTGCGCCGGGGCAAGCCCACGAACCACAAGGTCTTCGGAGAATGGCAGGCGCTCCTGGCGGGGGACGCCCTCCAGGCAGAGGCCTTCCGGGCGGTCCTGTCCTGCTCCGGTCTGCCGGACAGGGCCCGGGCCGACGCCGCCGCCATTCTGGCGGAGGCTGCGGGGATCGCCGGCATCTGCGGCGGCCAGTACCTGGACCTGGCGGGGGAAGGCAGGATCCTGCCGGAGACGGAGATCCGGGAAATGTACGCCAAAAAGACCGGCGCGCTTTTCCGCGCAGCCTGTCAAATGGGCTGCTGCGCCGCCTCCGCGCCGGCGGAGAAGCTGGCGGCAGCGGGAGCCTACGGCGATGCGCTGGGTCTGAGCTTCCAGCTGCGGGACGATCTGCTGGATCTGGACAGCACGGTGGAAGAGCTGGGCAAGCCCATCGGCTCCGACGACCGAAACGAAAAATCCACACTGGTGGCCTGCCTCGGCCGGGAGGCGGCAGAGGCGCTGCTCCTCTCCTCCAGCCGGAAGGCGGAGGAGATCCTGGAGCGGGAATTCGGCGGCGATCCGTTCCTCATCTGGCTCACCCGCTCTCTGACGAAACGAAAAACCTGAACGATAAACACACAAAGCGGCGCTGTGCAGAACGCACAGCGCCGCAGTTTATTGTTCCCGTTACAGTCCGTACAGCTCCGAGTACTTCTCCGTCAGGTAATCCGTATACACCGTGGGATCGAAGGGTTCGCCCAGGCACCGGACCAGCAGGTCCGCCGGATTGTACAAACAGCCCTTGGACCAGATCCGTTCCGTGAGCCACCGGTGGATGGGGGCGAAATTCCCAGCTGCCACGGCAGCGTCCACATCCACGGTGCGCTTCATCACCTTCAGCATCTGGGCCCCGTAGGCAGAGCCCAGGGCATAGGAGGGGAAGTAGCCGATGGCTCCGCCGGACCAGTGGCTGTCCTGCAGGACGCCGCTGCGGTCGTCGGGCACCTCCAGGCCCAGATAATCCCGCACCTTTTCCCGCCAGAGGGAAGGCAGTTCCGCCACATCCAGATTCTCCTGGATCATCCGCTTTTCCAGCTCATACCGGAGCATGATATGCAGGCAGTAGGTCAGTTCGTCCGCCTCCGTACGGATCAGGGAGGGCTGGGCGATATTCACCGCCCGGTACAGGTCCTCCGCTGTCACTCCGGCCGTCTGTTCCGGGAAGAGCTCCCGCAGCTTGGGCAGGAGTGCTCCGGCAAAAGCCCGGCTGCGGCCCAGCAGATTCTCGAAGAACCGGCTCTGGCTCTCATGGATGCCCATGGAGACCCCGGTGCCCAGGCAGGTATCCGCGATGTCCTCCCCCACATGCAGCTCATAAAGGGCGTGTCCTCCCTCGTGGACCACGCTGAACAGGGAGCTGGCGGGATCGTTCAGATGGTAATGGGTGGTGATGCGCACGTCCGTGGGGCCGAAATTCGTGGT
>CAMZJG010000222.1 GCA_947307505.1 uncultured Clostridia bacterium
ACGAAGCTCCTGGTGCGCTTCGGCGTGGGCTACGACAAGGTGGACCTGGCCGCCGCCTCCCGGGCGGGGATCGCCGTGGCCCGGACCACGGGAGCCAATACAGCCGCCGTGGCGGAGATGGCCCTGACCCTTCTGCTGAGCTGCGGCCGCCGGATGAAGATCGCCCAGACCCGCACGGTGAGCGGCGTATGGGAGAAAGACGTGGGCCATGAGCTCATCGGGGCGACCCTGGGCATCCTGGGCTACGGGGGCATCGGCCGGAAGCTCCGGCAGCTGGTGACCGGCTTCGGCTGCCGGGTGCTGGTGTGCGACCATCGCCTCACCCCGGAGGAAGCCGCCGCGGAGGGAGTGGAGCCGGTGGGGCTGGAGGAGCTTTTCCGCCGGTCGGACGCCGTGAGCCTCCATATCCCCGCCCGGCCGGAGAACGAAAAACTGGTGGACGCCCGCCTCCTGGGGCTCATGAAGCCCACGGCGGTGCTGGTGAATACAGCCCGGGGGAGCATCCTGGATGAAGCGGCCCTCTATGAAGCCCTGAAAGCGGGGGGGATTGCCGGCGCGGGTCTGGACGTGTACGCCCGGGAGCCCCTGCCCGCGGATTCCCCCCTCCTGACGTTGGAAAACTGCGTTCTCACTCCTCACGTGGCCAGCCAGACCGTGGAATCCCTGTGGAACATCTACCGCATGGCCCTGGAGATCTGCGCCGATTTCTTTGCCGGGAAGGGGAGTCCCCATATCCTGAACCTGGATTACGTGGGGAAAAGCTGAGATGAAGTATTATCTGGGGGTGGATAATGGCGGCACCTCCACCAAGGCCGCCCTGTACGACGTCCGGGGGCGGGAGCTGTGCTCCGCCGCCCGGGATACGGCGGTGCTGACCCCGGGACCGGGCTGCTTTGAGCGGGACATGGAGGAGATGTGGGAGGCAAACTGCGCCGTCATCCGGGAAACGGTGGCGGGCAGCGGCGTCAGCCCGGCGGAGATCGCCGGCGTGGCGGTGTGCGGCCACGGGAAAGGCCTCTACCTCTGGGGCAGGGACGGAAAGCCCGCCCGGAACGGGATCCTCTCCACGGACAACCGGGCCTACGCCTATGCGGACCGCTGGAGGAAGGATGGAACGGAGGAGCGGGCTTTTGCCCGTTCCTGTCAGCATATCATGGCCTGCCAGCCCGTGGCCCTGCTTCCCTGGCTCCGGGACCATGAGCCGGAAGTCATTCCGAAGATCCGGTGGGCCTTCGGGTGCAAGGATTACGTCCGCTTCCGCCTCACCGGCGAAGCCCGGGGAGAACTGACGGACTGTTCCGGTGCCGGGGCGGTGAATCTGCATACCCGGCAGTATGATCCCGTCCTCCTGGCCCTCTACGGCCTGGAGGATCTGGCGGAGGCCTTCCCGCCCCTGTGCCGCTCGGACGAGATCGCGGGCTGTGTTACCCGGGAGGCGGCGGAGCGCTGCGGACTGAAGGAAGGGACCCCGGTGCTGGGGGGCATGTTTGATATCGATGCCTGCGCCCTGGCGGCGGGGGTGCTGGATGAGCGGAACGTTTGTATGATCGCCGGGACCTGGAGCATCAACGAGTACCTGCGGCCCAGTCCGGTGACGGACGGGCGGGTGGCCATGAACTCCCTCTTCTGCCTGCCGGAATACTATCTCATCGAGGAGAGCAGCTCCACCTCCGCCGGGAACCTGGAATGGGTCGTCCGCACCCTGCTGCCGGAGGCGAAGGCGGAGGCGGAGAGCCGGGGGGAGAGCATTTACGGCCTTCTGGACCGCTGGGTGCGGGAGACGGGACCGGAAACCTTCGCGCCTCTCTTCCTGCCCTTTCTCATGGGTTCCAACGCCCACCCCAACGCCCGTGCGGCTTTTGTGGGCCTCTCCGCGGATCAGGGACGGGAGCTGCTGGCCCGAAGTGTGTACGAGGGCGTGGTCTACTGCCACAAGGTCCATCTGGATAAACTTCTGGCCACGAAAGAAGCGCCGCCGGACTGCATTCGTCTGGCGGGAGGCGCTGCGAGAAGCAAAGTATGGACGCAGATGTTTGCGGATGTCCTGGGTCTGCCGGTGGAACGGCTGGAAGCGAAGGAGACGGGGACCCTGGGCTGCGCCATCGCCGCGGCGGCGGGCACGGGCGCCTATCCGGACCTGACCTCCGCCGCCCGGGCCATGAGTCCCATCGGGGGACGGTTTGAGCCGGATCCCGCCGCCGGAGCCCATTATGCCCGGCGTTACGAACTGTACAAAAAACTGACGGACTGCCTGGATCCCCTTTGGACGGATATGCAGGGAGCCATCGAAAGAAAATAAAAGCGCCCGCGGCGGAGGGATCCGCCTGCGGGCTGAAATCAGACAGGATGAATGACCACAAAACCAAAGGAGGAAAACGATGAACAACAAGGGTGCAGGCGTTGTATTCTGCCTGATCGCTGCGGTCCTCACGGCTGCAAGATATATTGCCGCCGCTGTGTTTATGAGCAATGTGACGACCTGGAGTGCAGAGCTCTTCCGGGCGGGATTGGATTACGTGGGTACCCCGCTGAAAACTATGGCTGTCGTTTCCCTGATCGTGGGGATCGTTTTCCTGGTCCTCGGCGTATGCCAGGACCTGAAAAAGGCGAAAAAGGACTGACGGCGGAGTTTCGCCTCATTCCGTGAAGGTATACAGGGCGATCTCGTCATGCTCCCGGTTGGCGGCAATGATGCGGTCCCGTCCGGCGCTGTCCCGGAAATGCATCAGGTTGGCGCAGCCCGCCGCCGTATCCAGGGTCTCCGTCCGGTAATCCTCCGTTTCCGGATCCCAGGCGACGGCGATGGTGCTCCGGGTGCCGCCCCGCCAGCCCACGATCCAGGTGGGCCTGCCCCCCAGGGTGCAGCACCAGGTGGCATGGAGGAAGGCGGTCTCCTTTT
>CAMZJG010000223.1 GCA_947307505.1 uncultured Clostridia bacterium
GCGAGACGGTGGACTTCGACGTGCTGGTGATCGCCATCGGCGTCCGTCCGGAGACCTCCCTGTTCGCTGAGGCAGGCGGGAAGGTGAACCGGGGCATACCGGTGAACGGACGCATGGAGACCGCCCTGCCGGGGATCTGGGCAGCCGGGGACTGCACGGAGTCCCTGGACGTGAGCTGCGGAGAGGCGGGCGTCCTGGCCGTCCTCCCCAACGCCTCCTTCCAGGGCCGGACGGCGGGGGTGAACATGGCCGGAGGAGAGGCGGTATTCGACACGGGCATGAAGATGAACTCCATCGGCTTTTTCGGCCTGCACATCATGAGCGCGGGCACCTACACGGATCTGATTTACAGCGAAGTGACCGACACGGGCTGCAAAAAGCTCTTTGCACGGGACGGGGTGCTCACGGGTTACATGATCGTGGGCGACGTATCCCGGGCGGGGATCTACACCGCCCTGATCCGCAACAAAACGCCTCTGGAGGAGCTGGATCTGGAGGCCCTGAAGCACGAGCCGAGCCTGCTGCCCTTTGGAAAAGTCAGCCGCGCAAAAATGCTGGGAGGTGTGGTATAATGCGCTGCATCGAGGTTGGGAATATGGATTTTTCCGCCCTGAACGCGCTCCTGCGTGAGACGGAGGGCGACACGGAACTCCTGGGCTGCCTGGGTCAGCGCTTCATCGGCGCGGGCATGGGAGAGCGCCAGCTCCGCATCCACGGCATCCCCGGCAATGCCCTGGGGGCTTATCTGAATGGCGGAGAGATCGAGGTCTTCGGCAACGCCCAGGATGCGGTGGGGGACACCATGAATGCAGGTACCATCCTGGTGCACGGCAGTATCGGGGACACGGCGGGTTACGCCATGCGGGGCGGCAAGCTCTTCGTTCGGGGCAGTGCCGGTTACCGCACGGGGGTCCACATGAAGGAATATCAGGAGCATGTTCCGGTCATCGTCATCGGCGGCCGGACGGGCTCATTCCTGGGGGAATACCAGGCCGGGGGCATCCTGGTGGTGCTGGGCCTGCATACGGACGGCAGGCCCATCGTGGGGAACTACCCCTGCACCGGCATGCACGGGGGCAAGGTGTTCCTGCGCTCCGACTGCGCGGATGTGACCTTCCCCAGGCAGGTCACCGCCCGGGCGGCGGCACCGGAGGACCTGGCGGAGATCGAGGGATATCTGCGGGAGTACTGCGAACTCTTCCGCCTGGATGCGGAGGCGATCCTGGCCTCCCGCTTCACAGTGGTGACCCCGGACAGCGCAAATCCCTACCGGCAGATGTATGTGGCAAATTAAAGGGACGAGGAGAACGGATTGCCGCGTCGCTCCGCTCCTCGCAATGACATAATTTCAGCGCCGCTGCTGCGTTTGACACAGTGCAGAAGCATAGTGAGACACAGCGCTACGGTGTTCAGAATAAAGCCGCTCGTTCCTGTCATTGCGAGACCAGCGCGCACATGGGTCGCGGCAATCCCTACTCCCGTCCCACAGAATTGAGGGATGACCATGCAAACTGAGCGCATTCTGATCCTGGATTTCGGCGGTCAGTATGACCAGCTCATTGCCCGCAGGGTGCGGGAGTGCCGGGTGTACTGCGAGCTGCAGCCCTGCACCATGAGCATCAGTGAGATCAAAGCATTCGGTCCCTCCGGTATCATCTTTACCGGGGGGCCCCACAGCGTCTATGAGGAGGGAGCCCCCACCGTGGACCCGGCGGTCTTTGAACTGGGGGTGCCTGTTCTGGGCATCTGCTACGGCTGCCAGCTCATGGCCCGCCTTCTGGGGGGCGAGGTGGTCCCGGCTCAATCGGCCAGAGCCCGGGAGTATGGCCGGACGGAGACGGACTTTGATACCGCATCCCCCCTGTTCCGGGGGCTGAAGCCCCGGAGCGTCACTTGGATGAGCCATGGGGACTATATCTCCCGCCTACCGGAGGGCTTTTCCCCGGCTGCCCGCAGCGAAGCCTGCCCCACCGCCGCCATACAGGACACGGCCCGGAGTTTCTATGGGGTGCAGTTCCACCCGGAGGTGCGGCATACGGAGCAGGGCATGGACATCCTCCGCAGTTTCCTCTACGGAGTCTGCGGCCTCAGCGGCACCTGGACCATGGGGAGCTACCGGGAGACGGCGGTTCAAGCGCTTCGGGAGCAGCTTGGAAGCGACCGGGTGCTCCTGGCCCTCTCCGGGGGCGTGGACAGTGCCGTATGCGCGGCGCTGCTCTCCGAAGCTGTGGGCCGACAGCTCACCTGCATCTTCGTGGACCACGGCCTCCTGCGGAAGGACGAGGGGGACCAGGTGGAAGCCGCCTTTGCAGGACGGGAGCTGAACTTTGTCCGGGTAAATGCCGGAGATCGCTTCCTGGCCGCCCTTCGGGGGGTACAGGCCCCGGAGAAAAAGCGGAAGATCATCGGCGCGGAATTCATCCGTGTCTTTCAGGAGGAGAGTGCGGCCCTGGGGGAGATCGAGTACCTGGCCCAGGGCACCATCTATCCGGACGTGATCGAATCCGGGGGCGGCAGCGCCGCCGTGATCAAGAGCCACCACAACGTGGGGGGACTGCCGGAAAACATTGGCTTCCGGGGCCTCATCGAGCCCCTGCGGAGCCTCTTCAAGGACGAGGTGCGGCAGCTGGGCCGGGAACTGGGTCTGCCGGAGGCGCTGGTCTCCCGCCAACCCTTCCCGGGACCGGGGCTGGCCATCCGCATCATCGGTCCGGTGACGGAGCGGAAGCTGCGCATCCTCCGGGAGGCAGACGCCATTTTCCGGGAGGAGATGGCCGCCGCCGGACTCGGTCAGGCGGCAAACCAGTATTTCGCCGCCCTCACCAACCTGCGCAGCGTAGGGGTCATGGGGGACGGACGGAGCTACGACTACGCCGTGGCGCTCCGGGCG
>CAMZJG010000224.1 GCA_947307505.1 uncultured Clostridia bacterium
TCTGGAAGGTGCGCATGCCCCGGCTCCTGGCGGCGGCCATCCTGGGGGGAGCGCTTTCCGTATCCGGCTTCCTGCTCCAGACCTTCTTCGCCAATCCCATTGCCGGCCCCTTTGTCCTGGGCATCTCCTCCAGCGCGAAGCTGGTGGTTGCCCTCACCATGATCTGGACTCTGTCCCGGGGGATGGCGGTGGGTTCCGTGGTGCTGATCGCCGCGGCCTTTGTCGGGGCCATGCTCTCCATGGGCGCGGTACTGCTGGTTTCCAACAGGCTCCACAGCATGGCTCTGCTGATCGTCTGCGGCGTCATGATCGGCTATATCTGCTCTGCGGTGACGGATATCGTCGTGACCTTCGCCAGCGACAGCAACATCGTGAACCTGCATAACTGGTCCCTGGGCAGCTTTGCCGGAAAGGACTGGGGAGACGTGACCGTTCTGACCATCGTGGTCTTTCTGGCCCTGGTGGGCGCTTTTCTTTTGAGCAAGCCCATGGGTGCCTATCAGCTGGGGGAAAGCTACGCCAGAAGCATGGGCGTCAATGTGAAGCGCTTCCGGGTGGAGCTGATCCTCCTCACCGGGGTGCTCTCCGCCTGCGTCACGGCCTTTGCCGGCCCTATCTCCTTCGTGGGCATTGCGGTGCCTCATCTGAGCCGGCGTCTGTTCAACACCTCCCGTCCCATTGTCATGATCCCTGCCTGCTTCCTGGGCGGAGCGGTGTTCTGCCTCCTTTGCGACCTGATCGCCCGCACCCTCTTTGCCCCCACGGAACTGAGTATCAGCTCCGTTACGGCGGTGTTCGGCGTTCCTGTGGTGATCTGGATGCTGCTGCACCGGCAGGGCCGGTCGGATCGGGGGTGAAGAGATGAAAGAACCGATCCTGTTCGCCGAGCATCTGGACGTCGGCTACAAAGGGGAGATCGTCATCGGGGACATCCGCCTGGAGGCGGTACCGGGGCAGATACTCACCCTCATCGGCCCCAACGGGGCGGGCAAATCCACCATCCTCAAAACCATCACCCGGCAGCTGGATCCCATCGGAGGCGTCATCACCCTGGAGGGAAAGGACCTGAAGACCCTGAAGGAGCGGGAAATCGCCAAAAGCGTGGCTGCCGTTCTGACCGGGCGGCCCACGCCGGAACTCATGACCTGCTGGGATGTGGTCTCCTCCGGCCGCTATCCCTACACCGGGCGGCTGGGCATCCTCTCCCAGCACGATCGGGAGAAGACGGAAGAGGCGATGGCCCTGGTGCGGGTGGAGTCCCTGCGGGAACGGGATTTCAACCAGATCAGCGACGGTCAGCGTCAGCGGGTCCTGCTGGCCAGGGCCATCTGCCAGGAGCCTCGGGTACTCATCATGGATGAACCCACCAGCTTCCTGGATATCAAGCATAAGCTGGATTTTCTCACCCTGCTGCGGGAGCTGGTGCTCTCCAAGGACCTGGCGGTGATCCTCTCCCTCCATGAACTGGACCTGGCCCAGCGGTACGCCGATCGCATCCTCTGCGTCCGGGACGGGCGGGTGGATCGGATCGGTACCCCGGAGGAGGTTTTTTCCGAGGGATACATCGAGGAACTCTACGGGGTGGAGCGGGGCAGCTTCGACGCTCTCTTCGGGAATGTGGAGAGCGAAGCCGTATCCGGCGATCCGCTGGTTTTTGTCATCGGCGGCGGCGGCAGCGGCATACCGGTGTACCGCAGGCTCCAGCGGCAGCGCATCCCCTTTGCGGCGGGAGTCATCCACGAAGGGGATCTGGACTATCCCGTGGCCAAGGCCCTCAGCGCCCGGCTCGTCACCCAGGATGCCTACGGACCCATCGGGCCGGCAGCCCTGCGGGAGGCGGAGGAAATCATGCTGCGCTGCCGCGCTGTTCTCTGCCCTCAGACGCGCTTCGGCCCCATGAATGAGGGAAACCTCCGTCTGCGGGAGCTGGCGGCGGAACGTGGACTTTTAACGGAACCGGACCAGCTGGAAGAACTTTTGAAGAAATAAACAAAAATGCGCCGTGCTTTCCGCAGAAAGCACGGCGCCGGTTTATATCGTCAGCCTTTGTATCCGATGCTCTTGATCTGGACCTGGAATTTCTTCTTCAAAGCCTCCACGGTCTCCGGAGTCAGCCGCTCGGGTTCCTTTGTCCGAATATACTCGTAGCTCTGGAAAAACAGGGACCAGTAGCTCTGGCCGCCCAGATCATAGACTTCGGAGTGCTCCAGGGCCTCCAGGCTGTGGGGAGCGAATCGGGGAATGCTCACCACGCACTCGTCGTCGGCGATGAACTCCTGGCCCAGGACCTTGAACTTTACCTTGCCGCTGCGGACATACAGCAGCTCCCGCAGAGGCGGATACTTTACCCATTCGGCAGTGAACCCGGGCTCCATCACGGCGCAGTCCAGCTCCTTCACGCCGCCGTTCTCCCAGCGCTCCACCAGGACCTTCACGCTGCAGCCGGGGAGATCGTAGGAAGCCCAGGGACGGGCGATGTTCTTGATAGCCAGGCACTGCTCCACAGGTACGTCCTTGTAGAGGAAGTGCTCCAGCGGGGTATTGTCCATCTCGCCCCGGGGCGCGCAGGCCGCCAGTTCGGGATCGTCCGCCAGCTCCGGCATCATTCGTTTCACCCGACCCACATCCCGGGACTCGGGATAGGTCTCAAAATCATGATAGGTGCCGCGCCACTTGACCTCTTCGATGAACTTCATGCCATGGGCCTGACCGGCCTGGAGATGGACGATGTCCCCCTTCTGGCACAGAACGCGCTGACCGTTGATGTAGATATACACCTTGCCGCTGTCCACGAAGAAGGTTTCATAGCCGCGCACATGGAAATGGGGCATGTCCCAGGTATCCATGTATTCCTCCGGCACCTTGTGCATGATGGTGTCCAGGCACC
>CAMZJG010000225.1 GCA_947307505.1 uncultured Clostridia bacterium
CGGCTTTCGGAGAACATTTCGAGACGGGAGCCGGAGGGGTATCTGATTTGTCTGAACGTGCCGGTGGCGCGGACGGGAACACAGGAGTATCTGCCGAGCGAGCTGGGACTGCCGGGGATGGATGACCGGATGATTCCGGTGGAACGGACCGCGGAGGAGGTTTTCTCGGCGGCTTGCATGGCCTCTTTTGAGGGGATGCCGGTGACGGACGATCATCCGGCCGCGGCCGAGGGGGTTACGGCGGAGAATATCCGGTATCTGCAGAAGGGGCACGCGATGAACATCCGGCGGGGACCGCCTCCGGAGGATGATCTGCTGATGGCGGATCTGATTATTACGGATCCGCGGCTGATTGAGGAAATTCTCGGCGGGAAGCGGGAGATTTCGTGCGGATACAACTATGTGCTGAGTGAAGAGGACGGGAAATATTACCAGCGGGAGATTCGCGGGAACCATGTGGCCGTCGTGGACGCCGGCCGGGCGGGGCCGCGGGTTTGTATTAAGGATGCTGATTATAAGGGAGGAAAGCATTTGATGAATCGGAAGAACAAGGTTTTTGCAAAACTGATGGCACGGATGGCCAAAGACGGGGATACGGAAGCCCTGGAGGAGGTGATCGCGGAAATCATGGGCGGGGAGCCGGAGACGGCGGCGGAACCTGCTGCCGATCCGGCCGCGCCTGTGGTGGTGGAGACGCCGGTGGAACAGCCGGTGATCATCGACTGCGGGCCGGAGATCCTGGAGGCGCTGCGGCGGATTATTGAGCTGCTGGGCGGGAATGCCGCGGACTGCGGGAATACGGAGAAACAAACCGATGAAGATCCGGATGCGATTGAGAGTTCTGTGGGTGTCGCGGCGGCGGAAGCGGCTGAGGCTGTCGCGGAGACTGTAGAGGCTACGGCGGAAGCGGTGGCTCAGACTGTGGCGGAAGCCATGGGGATGGAATCTGTCGGGGAAGATCCTCTGACGGATGACGATCCCATCGAGGAAATGATCCAGGAGATTCTGGAAGGGACGGCGGAACCGGAGGAGGCGGGGACGGAGGAGATTCTGTCCACGATTCTGGAGCCGGAGGAAGAGGCGGATGAGGATCCGGAGGAAAAGGTGAGCGAGCAGGCGACTGACTTACTGCGGGCAGCGCTGTCTACGTTTACACCACAGATCCGAAAGATGAGTCAGGATGAGCGGACCGCTTTCAATGCCAGTGTATCGGAGAAAATGCGGAGCCTGGCGCGGAAAAATAAGGGGAAAAATGCGTATGCCGCTCTGAGGGATGCTGTTGCCCGGGATCACAGCGGCCGGGCTCTGGGTGAAAAGATCATGAAAGAGCGTAATGCCAACAGGAGGGTGTGATCAGGGGGGCTTTCCGATCGAACCGAACGTAACTCTCCACCGGAGAGTTACGCCCCCTTCGGTGTAATTGCTAAAACAGGAGGATAAATAATCATGGGAAAGGTTTTGAGTTCTTTTACCAACGGATGGGCCGGGAGTATTGCCCGGAACCGGGATGACGTCGTGGTGGCACTGGCGAACAAGAGCGGGAATGATATCGCTTTCGGGGTGCCGGTGGCGCTGGACGAGACGAAGACGGGCGTGGTGCCCTTCGACGGGAACACGCACACGGGGGCGGACTTCGTGGGTGTGACTGTGCGGCTGCCCAGCAAGACGCCGGATACCTATGGCAGCAATGAAGGAAAATACGCGGCCAATGAGATGGTGGACGTGCTGGTGCGGGGGCATATCGTCGCGAAGGTGATTACCGGGACGACTGCTCTGGGAGCCGCGGTTTCGGTCCGGAAGAGCGATAACGCTTTTGCGATCGGCACGGGCGATACTTTTGTGGCGCTGCCGAATGTGCGGGTATCGAATGTCGCGGACGGGCTCAAGAATACGGAGCTGGTGCTGACGGAAAGAAACGTACTGTGAGGATGAGGAGGATGAACCATTGAAGAAATTCAAGACGATCCGGAGGAATGCCCTGGATATCCTGCGGGCGCAGGACAGTTACACTTTTCTGATGAAGGAACTGGAGAAGGTGGATGAGAAGATTCTCGAGCCTTTGACGGGGACGGACTGGCCGCGGGATATGCCGGTGATCACGGGCGGGGGACTGAGCGAGAGCATCGTGAGCGTGGACGTGACCTACGGATCCACGGGACGGGACCAGAACAACCTGATCTTCGACGCGACGAATGATATCCCGGTGGTGCAGGCGGACATGAGCCAGAGCATCGCGAGATGCTTCAACTTCGCAGAGTACATGGTTTTCAACGTGCTCGAGAAGGAGAAGATGATGAGCGTCGGGCGGGATCCGGAGACCTTCCTGAACAAGGGGATCCGGCTGCACTGCGACAAGGTGATCGACCAGAACGTGTACACGGGATTCACGAAGGTGAGCAGCACCGGGCTGGTGAACAATCCGCGGATCATGCGGGTGTCCTCGCCGGCGACCGGCACGGGGAACAGCAGCAAATGGGCGGACAAGACCGCGGACCAGATCCTGGACGACATCAATACGCTGATTGCCGGGGTATGGAAGGTATGCGACTGCTCTTCGGACGCGCTGCCGAATCATATCCTGGTGCCGGTGGAGCAGTTCGGGCTGCTGGTGACGCGGAAGGTGAGCGACGATTCCGAGCGGAGCATCCTGACCTATGTGCTGGAGAACAACCTGACGAACCAGCAGGGCGGGCGCCTGGTGATTTCGCCGTGCAAATGGCTGAGCGGGGCGGGGAGCAACTACAGCGACCGGATGGTTTGCTATATCAACGATCCGGGGAAGATCTGCTTCAACCTGACGCAGCCGCTGCGGCGGATGGAGACGGAATACGCGGATATGCGGGTGAAGATTCCTTTCGTGGCGCAGTTTTCGGAGGTACGGTTT
>CAMZJG010000226.1 GCA_947307505.1 uncultured Clostridia bacterium
CTCCTGGGGGGCAAGTTCCGGGAGGACCTGCGCTGCTATGCCAGCCAGATCCACCAGGGTTTCGGGCCTGTGCATGAGGTGAAAAAATCCGTGGAGGAGTATGCCGAGATCACCCGCAAGGTGGTGGAGGAGGGGTATGACGCCGTGAAGGTGGATTTCCTCTGCTACGACGAAAACGGAAAAGCCTATACCTATGAGGAACGGAAGGGGCTTCTCACCCCCCATGTGCTCCGTACCTTCGAGGACCGGCTCGCCGCGGTGCGGGAAGCCGCGGGGAACGATGTGGACATCATCATCGAGAACCACTCCAACCTGGACGCCCTCAGTGCCATCCAGGTGGCGCAGATGGCGGAAAAGTACCGGATCCTGTATTTTGAAGAACCCAACAGCCCCAACGTGAAAACCTCAAAATTCATCTGCGAGCACATCAATATCCCCCTGGCCAACGGGGAACGCATCTTCTCCCGGTGGCAGTACGCGCCGTATTTCGAGAATATGGCCCTGCAGATCGCCCAGCCGGATATCGGTACCTGCGGCGGCCTGACGGAGGCGAAGAAGATCTGCGATCTGGCCCACATCTACGACGTGATGATCCAGGCTCATGCCTGCGGCAGCCCCATCAGCTCCACCGTGGCCCTGCATCTGGAGACCGCCATTCCCAACTTCATCATCCATGAGCACCACCTGTGCTTCCTCCACCAGTACAACAAGGACCTGTGCACCATGGATTACCAGCCCGTAAAGGGCCGAATCAAGGTCCCGGAGCTTCCCGGACTGGGGAACGAATGGGCGCCGGAGGCCATGAAGAACGCCATCCGCACGGTGGTGGAATAAGGGGGCGGCGGCTTGAAGATCACCAGCATCGACGTATTTGCTCTGAAACCCCGGTATATGCCTCAGGCCATGCGGGGCGTCGTCTGCCGGATCAATACGGATACGGAGCTCTACGGCTACGGGGAGGCCGCCGTATCCTACGGCAAGGGCTCCATGGCGGGCTTCCATATGATCAAGGAACTGGCTCCGGTGATCCTGGGGCAGGACCCCCTGCGGACGGAGTGGCTCTGGGAACGGATGTTCATGGATACCTTCTGGGGCCAGAGCGGCGGGCCCATCTTCTACTCCGCCATGAGCGCCATCGATATCGCCCTGATGGACATCAAGGGAAAGGCCTTCGGCGTGCCCTGCTATCAGCTCATCGGCGGCAAGCAGCGGGACAGGGTCCGGGCTTACGCCAGCCAGCTCCAGCTGGGCTGGCCGGAGGATGAGGCACGGGGCCTGCGCATCGCCGTGACGCCGGAGGACTACGCCCGGGAGGCGGAATGCGCCCTGAAGGAAGGGTACACCGCCATCAAGACGGACTTCACCTGCGTGGGGCCGGACGGCCGCATGCGGGACCACGACACCATGCGGGGCATCGTGCCAAAGGAGATGATCGATACCGCCTGCGCCCGGCTGGAGGCCACCCGGAAGGCGGTGGGGCCGGATGTGGACATCATCGTGGAGTGCCACAGCCATACGGACGCCCTCTCCGCCGTGCAGTACGCCCAGGCCATTGAAAAATACGGCATCTATTATTTTGAGGAGGGGACCTACCCTCTGAATACGGACACCGCCAAAAACTGCGCCCGGAAGGTGAACATCCCCATGGCCAACGGGGAGCGGATCTATACCCGCTGGCGCTATCTGCCCTTCCTGCAGGACGATTCCATCCAGGTGGTCCAGCCGGAGATCGCCAACTGCGGCGGCATCACGGAATGCAAGAAGATCTGCGACCTGGCCCATATCTTCGACGCCTCGGTGCAGATCCACGTCTGCGGCAGCCCTATCAGCCTGGCGGCGGCCCTCCAGGTGGAGGCAGCCATCCCCAATTTCCAGATCCATGAAAACCACGTCATCAACAAGTTCCTGTTTACCCGGGAGCTGGGGAAGACGGACATGGCGGCGGTGAACGGGGACTTCCTCATTCCGGACGATCCCGGCATCGGCCAGGAGCTCTCCGATTACGCCCTTCAGACGGCGTATCATGAAACGGTGCAGTAATCAGATTCAAGTAGTAATAGAGGAGGCATGAACCATGTTGACTTTGGAGCAGATCCATGAGATCGGCAGGGAACTGGAAAGCATCTACTGCCTGAAGAACGCCCCCATGGCCGTCCGCCTGGTGAACCGGGACGAGATCCCCGAGGGCTGCGTCCAGCCCTCCGCCCAGGGAAAGCACTATGCCCTGTGCCAGACCCTGTCCTACGTCCGCCGCACCCGGAAGGCCCAGGCCATTTTCCCGGAGGACCACTGGTGCCTCTGGCCCGTGATCAACTTCCGCCTGCGGGACCTGGATGAGAAGGACAAGCGCTATGTGGGCAGCGGGTATTTCATCCGGGACCGGGAACTGAGCTACAAGCACTTTGTGGAGGAGTATCCCTACATCGACGAGGACAAGAAGAAGGACGGCATGGTCATCGCCCCCCTGGAGAGCTGCACCTTCGAGCCCCAGGCCATCATGATCTACTGCGATCCCTCCCAGCTGCGGCAGCTCCTCATGGCCGCCAAGTGGCACAGCGGACAGATCACCAAAGCCTGCCTGGATACCTGCGACAGCTGCGGCGCCGCCCTGGTGCCCGTGCTGAACGGCACCATGGACTACAACCTCTCCATGCCGGACGCGGGTGAGTACGAGCGGGGCCTGGTGGGGGAGAACGAGATGATCTTCACCCTCACGGGGAAGAACCTGGAGGTATTCATCGAGTCCGCCCGCCAGCTCATCAAGGCCGGATTCAGCTATAAGCAGCTGGCCTATGAGCTCCATTCGGATTATCCCCGGCCCAAGTTCTACAACGATATGTTCGAGAAATGGGGCCTGGCCACCAGCGACGACCTCTGGAC
>CAMZJG010000227.1 GCA_947307505.1 uncultured Clostridia bacterium
GCCCACGCGTGGGTGTCCGTGGAGGAAGCCCTGCTCGGCCTGCTGCTGGGTACGCTGCTGGCCTTCGGCCTCGCCTGCGCCATGGACCGCTTCCTGAACCTGGAGCGGGCGGTGCTGCCGCTGCTTGTGGCGTCCCAGACGATCCCGACCATCGCCATCGCCCCGCTGCTGGTCCTCTGGATGGGCTTCGGCGTGGCGCCGAAGATCGCCCTCGTGGTGATCACCACCTTTTTCCCCGTAGCGGTGGGCCTGCTGGACGGGTTCAAAAGCGCCGATCCGGACGCGGTCTCCCTGCTCCGGTCCATGGGCGCCACCCGCCGGAAGATCTTCCGCCATGTGAAGTGGCCGGCCGCGCTGCCGTACTTTTTCGCGGGGCTGCGGATCTCCGCGTCCTACGCGGTGGTCGGCGCCGTGATCTCGGAGTGGCTCGGCGGCTTTGAGGGACTGGGGGTCTATATGACCCGGGTCCGCAAGGCCTATGCCTTTGACAAAATGTTCGCGGTGATCATCCTTGTGGTCATCGTCAGCCTGCTGCTGATGCGGCTGGTAACGCTGCTGCGCGCCGTTTCCATGCCCTGGCTCCGGAAGGATCCGGCCCGGGTGAAGGCGCTTCAGCAGTCATAATAAAAACAAACGGAGTGTGAATGATATGAAGAAGATTGTTTCGCTGCTGCTGGCAGCCCTGCTGGTGTTCGCTTTTGCTGCCGCCCATGCGGAAGGGAAAACGGAGATCACCTTCTGCCTGGACTGGACGCCCAATACCAACCATACCGGCCTTTACGTCGCGCAGGCCCTCGGCTACTATGAGGAAGCCGGCCTGGACGTGATGATCGTGCAGCCGCCGGAAAACGGCGCCACCCTGATGTGCGCCGCCGGCCAGGCACAGTTCGCCATGGACGCCCAGGACACCATGGCGGCGTCCCTGGACCTGGAGGAGCCGCTGGGCGTGACCGCCGTCGCGGCGATCCTGCCGCACAACACCTCCGGCATCCTGTCCCGGGCGGGGGATGGTATCACGTCCGCCAAGGGCCTGGAGCATAAGGTCTACGCCACCTGGGACAGCCCCGTGGAGCTGGCGATGATCCGCTGGTGCATGGAGAAGGAAGGGGCGGACTTCGGCAATCTGAAGCTGATCCCCAACAATATTACCGATGAACCCGCCGCCCTGTCGGCGCACCAGACCGACGCGGTCTGGATCTTCTACGGCTGGAGTGGCGTCAACGCGGAGCTGCGGAACTTCCCCTGCGATTACTGGGATTTCGCCTCCCTGGCCGACGAGCTGGACTACTACACCCCCGTGATCCTGGCGAACAACGATTTCCTGCGGGAATCCCCGGAGACCGCGAAGGCTTTCCTGGCCGCCACGGCGAAAGGATATGAGTATGCCATTGCCCATCCGGACGTGGCCGCGGACCTGCTGATCGCCGGGGACACCACCGGTTCCCTGGAGGACGCGCGGGAGCTGGTCACCGCCAGCCAGGAGTGGATCTCCGCCCGGTACACGGAGGACGGCACCGCCTGGGGCCGCTTCGATCCGGAACGCTGGAACGGGTTCTACGGCTGGCTGTTCGCCAACGGCCTGACCGCGCATGACCTGACCGGCATCGGCTTCTCCAACGACTACCTGCCCGCGGAGTAAGCGTATGGAAATGCTGCGTGCGGAGCATATCTCCAAGGCCTTTGATTCCCGGTCCGTGCTCCGGGACGTTACCGTGCGCCTGGAGGAAGGGGAGCTGGTCTCGATCCTCGGGCTGAGCGGCTCCGGAAAAACGACGCTCCTGAACATCATCTCCGGCCTGACCCCTCCGGACGGGGGGCAGGTGACCCTGGCCGGCCGGAACATCACCGGCCGGCCGGGCCGGATCAGCTATATGCTCCAGAAGGATCTCCTCCTGGAGCACAAGACCGTGCTCGACAACGTGAGCCTCCCGCTGGTGATCTCCGGCATGAAGAAACAGGAGGCCCGGAAACAGGCGGAGCCCTGGTTCGGCCGGTTCGGCCTCGCCGGCACCGAGAACCTCTGGCCCTCCCAGCTGTCCGGCGGCATGCGGCAGCGGGCCGCGCTGCTGCGGACTTACCTGTGTTCCGGCGGCGCTGTCCTCCTGGACGAGCCCTTTTCCGCGCTGGATATGATCACGAAGGGCAAAATGCATGAATGGTATCTTTCCGTGATGCGCTCCCTTCGCCTCTCCACCATCCTGATCACCCACGATGTGGACGAGGCGATCCTGCTCTCCGACCGGATCTGCCTGCTGACGGGCACCCCCGGGGAGATCCGCCATGAGATCCGGATCCCGGTGCCCCGGGAGGAACGGAAGGATTTTGAACTGACGCCGGAATTCCTGGCGTACAAGCAGCAGGTCATGGCGCTGCTGCGCGAATGAGAAAAAACGAAAGGAGGCGGACGCGATCCGACGCTGTGTGATTATCGGCGGAGCCGGCATCTCGGACTACGAACGGAGCAGGCGCTATCTCCGCCCGGACGATTTTTTCATCTTCTGTGACGGGGGACTCCGCCACAGCCACCTCCTGCACGCGGAACCGGACCTGGTTGTCGGGGATTTCGATTCCCATGAGAAGCCCGTGACCGCGGCGGAGGTCATCGCCCTGCCCCGGGAAAAGGATGATACGGATACGGTTTATGCCGCCCGGGAGGCTGTCCGCCGCGGGTTTGACGACTTCCTGCTGCTGGGTGCCGCCGGCGGGCGCCTGGACCATACCCTGGGCAACCTTTCCCTGCTCCTGTGGCTGGAAGCCCGGGAAAAGACAGCCCTCCTGGTGGACGACTACTCCGATATGGAGGTCGTCGGCAGCCGGGAGGTCCTGATCGGGGACTCCGTCCCGTACTTCTCCCTGCTGAATATCTCCGGCACCGCCCG
>CAMZJG010000228.1 GCA_947307505.1 uncultured Clostridia bacterium
CGATACCAGCGGCTTTTCTCTGGAGAAGATCTGCGAGAGCATCCGCTTGATGGATACCCTGACCCCTCTGTGTGATTTTGTTTTCACCGGAGGCGAACCTCTGGCGGATCTTGATGCGCTGCAGGTCATGCTCGACTGCGTCTCTGAAACGCATCGCGTCTTCATCAATACTACGCTGCCTGTCCTGCGCAACCACTCGGAGGCAGAGGTGGTGGCCTTTCTTGCCCGAAATCGGAACAAGATCACGTGCATCAACGTCTCCCGTCACCTGTTTCATTATGTTGAAGAGGGCGACGATGCGATCTTCGGCCGCCTGCCCGTAAAGAGCCGCATCAACTGCGTGCTTTTCGGGGACCATTCTCCGGAACGCCTCGTGCCGTTTATCAAGCGCTTCGGCAAATACCGCGTCCCCATCCAGTTCCGCTCCGATTATACGAAGACCACACCGGAAAACCTCTATGACGAGACAAACGACAGCATTCTCGCCGACCTGCGGAGCATTCTGACCCCTACGATCCTTGAGGGCTGCCGCATCCGCTGCAACTACGAGTTCCTAGATGGGTCTCACGTCATTAGCTACCATAAAACGCTTCCCTATTCCACCATCATTGAGACCGGAGACGACGGCGTGACCTATGACGTTCTCTATGACATCATCATCAAGCAGAACGGCGATCTCCACTCCGACTGGACCGATGTGATGCTTGACCTGGACCGGTACAGGAACGTTGTGTTCGAACCGAGCGATCTGCACAGAATATTCTGATTTTAATGCTGATTTTAAAGTCAAACCCTCCGGCTCAACCGGAGGGTTTGTTATTGACTTTGCGGTTCAGTGGATGGTCACTTTGAGGCCGTAGGAGGCCATAAGGTCCCGGAGCTGGGCCATCTTCTCGTCAGAAGGGGGCGTGGCCTCCATGGGCTTGCCGTCGCTGATGCGGAGGTACTTCATCACGCCCAGATTGTGGTAGGGCAGGAGCTGCACCATCTGCACCGCCTCCCCCAGCCCGGCGCAGAACTCCGCCGTGGCCCGGATGTTCTCCTCGTCCCAGTTGAACATAGGAATCACGGGGATGCGGACCTGGAGCTTCTTCCCGGCTTCCGCGAGCTTCCTGGCATTCTCCTTGATCTGTTCGTTGGGCACCGCTACCGTGGCCTTATGCTTGGCGCTGTCCATATGCTTGAGGTCATACAGGTAGAGATCCACATAGGGGGTGGTGCGCGCCAGGGTCTCCCAGGGAGCGTAGCCCGTTGTGTCCAGAGCGGTGTGGATGCCGTTCTCCTTCAGGCCCTGCAGCACTTCCACCACAAAATCGATCTGGCACAGGGGCTCTCCGCCGGAGATGGTCACGCCGCCGCCGGAGGTCTCAAAGAAGCTCTTGTCCTGCAGGAGGCGGTCCACCAGCTCCTGAGAGGTATAGTCCTTCCCGCACATGGTCAGCGCCTCCACGTAGCACTTGTCCGCGCAGGCCCCGCAGTTGTCGCAGAGCTCTCGCTTCACGTGCACGGTCCGCAGCTGAGCACCCGTGGCGATGTCCGTTTTCAGCGGGCCTTCCTCTATGGCGTTTTTCGGGCAGGCCTTCATGCAGCGGCTTTTGCAGGCCTCCAGCCCCAGGCAGCGCATGCTCATCCAGCTCAACTGCTTGTAAAATGCCTGGCTCTCCGGACTGTGGCACCAGGGACAGCGCAGGGGGCAGCCCTTCAAAAAGGCCGTGGTACGGATGCCGGGGCCGTCCTGTACGGAAAAGCCCTGGATATCGTAGAGGCGGCCGGTGGTCATACGCTCATCTCCGTGCGGCGGATCAGGTCGTCCTGGGCCTCCTTGTATACCTCCACGAAGTAAGCGGAGAACCCGGCGATGCGGACCACCAGGTCTTCATACTCCTTGGGCGTCTCCTGTGCCTTCCGCAGGGTATCGGCGGAGACCACGTTGATCTGGAGCTCCATGCCGCCGCCCCGGAAATAGGTCTCCATGACGGCCCGGAGCTTCTTGTCCCCCTCCGCGCCCTGGAGGGCCGTGGGGTGGAATTTCATGTTGCAGAGGGTGCCGTTGGCGTAGTTGGCCTGGTCGAATTTCAGGATGGAGTTGATGGTGGCGAAGGGGCCGTTCTTATCCATGCCCTGGACGGGAGAAATGCCGTCGGTGAGGGGCTGTCCCTTCTTGCGCCCGTCGGGCGTGGCCTCGCAGAACATGCCCATGACCACGTTCAGAGTGACCGGCCAGCAGCCCGCCGTCCAGTGGCAGTTCCGGGGGCTGATGCCCCGGGTGATGCCCTCGGAGTAGGTGTCCGCCACGAACTTGAGGTACTTGTCCGCCTCGGGGTCGTTGTTGCCGAAGTGGGTGCAGCGGCCCAGGATGTACTGATGCAGGTCCTCGTAGCCCTCCCAGTTGTTCATCAGCGCGTCGTAGAGTTCCCGGGTGGTGGCGATCTTATCCCGGAAACAGACCTGGTCGATGATGTTCAGGCTGTCCGCCACAGTGCCGTGGCCGATGCTGGAGTTGCCCGCGCCGTTGTACTGCGCGCCGCCCCACATTACGTCCTTGCCGCTTTCAATGCAGCCGGTCATGGTGGCGGAGAGGAGAGGCAGGGGGTTATTCATGGCATAGAGGTACTCGTAGCAGTTGATCATGCTGACCTGCCACTTGGTGAAGAAGTCCATCTGTGTCTTATAGGCGTCCAGCACCTGCTGCATGCTGGTCATCTCATAGAGATAGCCGGTGGCCGGTCCGGTCTGCTTCGTGTTCTTCTTGGGTCCGAAGGAGAAAGGATTGCAGCCGTTGTTGATGGCGCACCAGAGGGCTGCAGGCAGAATGGTGTAGGCGTTGTTGCCGTCGCCGCCGGAGTTGGCGAAGTCGCAGCCGCAGA
>CAMZJG010000229.1 GCA_947307505.1 uncultured Clostridia bacterium
TTTTACCACACCTGCCAGCGGAGGATGAAGGCAATGAAGTACAGGACCGCCAGGAAGCAGCAGCAGACGGTCAGGACGGCATCCGCCGCCTTTTTCCTTGTCACCAGGGCCATAGCCAGGGGGACGGGGATCAGGGCGATGAGGTACCGGGGCCCGCTGAGGAGCCAGGTGGCCCCGTAGGCCACGGCGTAATAGCCGATGAACCAGGCCGTGTACCCCGGGCGGAGCTTCTTTGCCGCGCAGAACATCAGGGTGAGGCAGCCGAAGCTGAACAGCAGATTGGGCAGCCAGAGACCCAGGAAGACCTGGGGCTTCTCCGTGAAATCGTTGACGGCATAGTCCATCTGGTAGGCCGCCGTATTGAAGAACCAGCCCAGGTGCTGATGCCAATGCTCGCTCTGGTACTCCATGAACTTGAAGGGATCCCCGGAGACCCGGAAGTTGATCCAGCAGTAGACCCCGAAGCCCGCAGGGATCAGGAGGAGGGAGACCGCCCGCAGGGCGATCCGCCGGAACCGCTCCCCTGCATTCAGCCGGTCCCGCTCCCGGAGGGCTTCCTCCGCCAGAAGGAAGATCAGGGGGATCAGCAGGCTCAGACCCAGGCTCCGGGTGAAGGCCGCCGCGCCGCCGCAGAGGCAGCCCAGGGCCCAGCGCTTTTTCCGGACCAGGTACAGGCACAGGGCGCAGAGCAGGAGGAACAGGCCGTCGCTCATAGGCGCGGCGAAGAAGAACACCCCGGGCAGGAGGCAGAGGTATTTGATCCCCCGGAGGGCGTCCCCATGGGGCAGGTCCAGGCGCAGGAGCCGGTACAGGGCGGTCCCCGCCCCGGCGAAGGCCAGGCCGGAGACGATCAGGCCGGAGACCAGGTCGTCCCCCAGGATAAAGTACACCAGGCGCACCAGCACGGGATAGCCCGGCAGGAACACCAGCCGCACCAGGGAATCCATCTCCCCCTCCGAGGGGTACCAGCCCCGGACGATATCCAGGTACTGGCCGCTGTCCAGACAGCGCCAGAAATTCAGGTACTCCCGGAAGCTCCCTTCCTCCCCGGCGAAACGCCACACTCCCCAGGCCAGGAGCAGAATGGCGATATCCAGCCCCAGCAGGAGGACGAAGATGCGCAGTCCCATCCCCGGGGGCTCGTCCCCTCCCCCGCCGGGCTCCGCCGGACGCCCGCTCCAGGCCCGCATCCATACCGGCACGAAGCGCAGGCACACCAGGGCAAAGAGGACGACGGTGACCAGGGAGGCGGCGAAGGCGGGGCCGGAGACCACTTTCTGCCCCCGGTACCACAGCGCCCATGCCGCCCCCAGGACCGCCAGCCCCAGCAGGTCGATCCAGAAGCCGGGTTTCCGCAAAAGCTTTTTCATCTTCGGGTCGTCATTCTCCGGTCTTCTCCCCTTCCAGCTCCTTCAGCCGGTCCAGGATCGCCAGGGCGGCGTCTTCCTTGCTCAGCAGAGGCAGCTCCCGGATATCCTCCCGGGTGATGAGGGTGAGAACGTTGGTATCCGTCTGGAAGCCAGCGCCTTCCCGGCGCAGGTCGTTGGCGCAGATCATATCCGCGTTTTTCTTCGTCAGCTTCGCCCGGCTGTTTTCCAGCAGGTTCTCCGTCTCCATGGAAAAGCCGGTAAGAAGCTGGCCGGGTCTCCGGTGCTCCCCCAGCCACAGGAGGATATCCCGGGTGCGCTTCAGGGGGATGGAAAGGTCCCCCTCCTTCTTTTTCACCTTGTTCTCCGCCACCTGGGCGGGGGTGTAATCCGCCACGGCGGCGGCTTTGATGATCCAGTCCGCAGCCTCCGCCCGCTCCGTCACCGCGTTGAACATATCCTCCGCCGTCACCACGGGCACGGTCTCCACAAAGGGAGGGGGTTCCAGGGCGGTCTGCCCGCTCACCAGGGTGACCTCCGCCCCCCGGAGCATGGCCATCCGGGCGATGGCGCAGCCCATCTTCCCGGAGGAATGGTTGGAGATGTACCGCACCGGGTCCAGGGGCTCCCGGGTGGGTCCGGCGGTGACCAGGATCTTCTTCCCCGCCAGATCGTGGGGCAGAGCGATCTCCCGCAGGATGTACTGGAGTATGACCTCCGGCTCCGGGAGCTTCCCCGGGCCGGTGGTGCCGCAGGCCAGACGGCCCACCGCGGGAGGGATGACGGTCCAGCCGTATTTCTCCAGCTGTTTCAGATTATCCTGTGTGGCGGGATTCTCCAGCATATTTGTGTTCATGGCCGGGGCGATGAGCCGGGGGCAGCGGCAGGCCAGGAGGGTGGTGCTGAGCATATCGTCCCCCAGGCCGTGGGCGATCTTGGCGCAGATGTTGGCGGTGGCGGGGGCCACGATCACCAAATCCGCCCGGTCCGCCAGGGCGATATGCTCCACTTCGTTCACCGTGAAGCGGTCGAAGGTATCCGTATACGCCTTCCGGGCGGTCAGGTGCTCGAAGGTGAGGGGGGCGATGAACTTCGTTGCGTTCTCCGTCATCACCACGTCCACCTGGGCATGGAGCTTCACCAGGGCCGACGCCAGGTACGCCGCCTTATAGGCCGCGATCCCCCCGGTGACCCCCAGCAGTACGGTTTTTCCTTTCAGCATGTGCGTCGCCTCCCATGGTTGCTTTTATGGGGATTATACCCGAGGCGGAGACAAACTGCAACCTCACGCGGGGGAAACTGCCGCCCCGCCTCTTGCAATCTCCCCTTTCTGTGATATAATGCGCAGAAACCGGGACAGGCAGATCCGGGGCATCCGTACGCAGGAGTCCCAGGAACGGCAGTCCGAACCGGTCCGAAAATACGATCGCGCCCTATCCGCAGAAGCGGAAGGGCAGCAGGAGGAATGAAAAATGAACAAGAGCAT
>CAMZJG010000230.1 GCA_947307505.1 uncultured Clostridia bacterium
GCTCTCCCAGCTGAGCTACGCCCCCACAGGCTCATGTATTATAACACAGAATCCGGATTTGTAAAGCCTTTTTTGCCGGGGCGGCGAGTTTTGCCGCCCCGGTGCTCCGCCCCGGTTGCCATCCCACCGGGGAAAGGATATAATATCAACAGACAAATCAAAACGTGGAATGGAGGGATCGGCATGCCGAACATCGACCCCCGCTGGGGGAACTGGAAGGAAGCGCCGCCGGCTGTTCCGGAGGCGGAGATCCGGGAGACGATCGACTGCGACGTGGCCGTAGCCGGAGCGGGCATCGCCGGGGTGGCCTGCGCCTGCCGGGCGGCGCAGAACGGCCTGCGGGTGGTGGTACTGGAAAAATCGGGGAAGTGGAACGCCCGGGGCGGGAACATCGGCGTGGCCAACTCTTCTTTCATGCGTTCCCGGGGCTATGTCAACGACCCGGAGGTCCTGGCCCGGGAATGGATCAAGCGCTGCCTGGGCCGCTGCGACGAGACCGTCCTCTGGCGCTTCCTGCTGAACAGCGGCGACGCCATGGACTGGCTCATCGGCATCCTGACCCAGCCGGAATACGGGGCGCGGCCGGAGCTCCAGGCCTGCCTGTACAAGGGGGACACCTATCTGGAGCGGATGGGTTCTCACCGCTTCTTTGAAGGCCCCATGGCGAAGAAGGGGGCCAGAGCCGGGGCGGCGGACGCGGTATACGCCATGTACACCGAATCCCTGAAGCTGGGCGTCAGGTACCTGATGAACACCCCTGTGGAGCAGCTGGAGAAACGGGACGGCCGGGTGACGGCAGTCCTGGCCAGGGGGGAGCAGGGCTATCTCCGGGTCCGGGCGTCAAAGGGTGTGGTGCTGGCCACGGGGGATATCGGCGGCAATCGGGAGATGTGCGCCGACCTGGCTCCCATGGCGGCTTCCTGCAAAAGCAACACCTATACTCCCCGGGGTTACAACACGGGAGACGGCCACCGCATGGGGCTCTGGGCCGGCGGCGCCTTTGAGGAGGGGCCGTTCCCCATCATATTCCATCCCCAGGCCTACTGTTTTGCCAACTACTGCTTCCTTTTCGTGGATCGGGAGGGGAAGCGCTTCATGAACGAGGACAACAACATCCAGGCCAAGAGCATAGCGGTCCATCGCCTGGGTCAGGACTACGCCTGGTCCATCCTGGACGGGGCCTGGGCGGAAAAGATCCCCGCCTCCCTGGAGTACGGCGGCGGCATCTTCTGGGGCATCGACCATGCCCCGGGAAAGAGCGGCTTTACCGAGGAGGGGACGAAGCGCATCTTCGACATGGCAAAACGGGGCGGGAGCTACGTGGAGGCGGAGACGCCGGAAGCCTTGGCTGAGCTGATGGGGATCCCGGCGGAGGCCTTCGCCGCCACCCTCCGGGAGTACAACGCCATGTGCGCGGCGGGGAAGGATACCCGCTTCGGCAAACGGAAAGAACTGCTCATGCCCCTGGACAAGCCCCCCTATATCGGGCTGAGATTCGGTCCCTCCGTCCTGGCGGTGGTGGGCGGCCTGCGGGTGGACGGGCGCTGCGCCGTCCTGGATGAGAAGGGCAGCCCCATTCCCGGCCTCTATGCCGCGGGGAACACCATGGGGGGCCGCTACGGGGTGGATTATCCCATGGTCATCCCGGGTACCAGTCACGGCATGGCCCTCACCTTCGGCTGGCTCCTGGGAGAGATCCTGGCGGGTAAAGAAGGAAAATAAGGATAAAGAAATCCGGGGTGCGGAAGCTTCCGCACCCCGGAAAAACATTTTGTTTGCCTTACGGCTTGATCATGATGACCAGCATCCGGGCAGCGGTGACGCCGGTGTTCTTGCAGCCGCGCTTGGTGCCCTTGCCGAAGTGGACGCTGTCCCCCGCGTGCAGGACGTAGTCGGTGGGATTGTCGTTTTCATCGTACATGGTCACGGTCATCTCGCCGGAGATGATGTAGTAGATCATCTCAAACTTGCTGACGGCAGCCTCGGCGCCGCCGCCGGGGAGGAAATGGCTCAGTCCGTTGACGATGGTGCCCTCGTTCACGTCGGTGGGATCATGCAGGCGGGTGGTGAGCACGTCGTAATGGCCGGGAGCCTCATAGCGATAGGCTTCGTTGCGCTTGGTGACCTTATAGCTCATGGTAACGCTTCCTTTCTTTGAGCGGCCGCCGGATCGGCAGCCGCCGATAATTCCTTTATTATATTAGCACGGTCATTCGCCCAATTCAAGCCGCAGTTTTTCGTAATCTCCCGGCTCGTTCAGGTTCAGGAGAAGACGGTCCTCCCAGACTTCCCCCAGGTCCGAGGGATGCAGGATCTTTACCCGGCTCCGGTCCAGAAGGGCGCCCATGCTCCGGCGGCCGGAATCCAGCAGCTCCCGGATGCGGGGAAGGAGCTCCGGCTTATACAGGCCGAAAAGCGGTTCCCACCGGCCCTCCCCGTCCGTCAGGACGCAGGCCTCCGCTTCCCCGGGACAAAGGGAAAGCATCTTCGATGCCGCCGCGGGGGAGGAGAAGGGCATATCCGCCGCCGTGAGGAATACCGGTTCCCCGGCCCGCAGCAGACCCGCCTCCAGCCCGGCCATGGGTCCCTGGCCGGGGCGCAGATCCGTCACCCGCCGGTCTCCCAGCCAGGGATACCGGTCCGGCCCCGCCACGCTCACCAGCACCCGGGGGAAAACCTCCTCCCATCTCCTGAGGGCGCGTTCCAGCAGCGCCTCCCCCTCCAGGGGGAGCCGGAGCTTGTCCCTGCCCATGCGGCGGCTTTCGCCTCCCGCCAGGATCACGATGGTCATGGCCTGCCTCCCGTATGCGTCCTGTCTGCCATTGTAGCAGGCGGAAGCCTT
>CAMZJG010000231.1 GCA_947307505.1 uncultured Clostridia bacterium
CGTGATGCGAAAAAGGCCTCCTCCATATCCACGCTCTCCAGGGTGACGATAGGCGCGGCGGCGTCGTAGAAATGGAGATAGGTCCCCTCTCCCAGTCTGCGGCCGATGGCTTCGCTGAGGGCGTCGGAAGTCAGGGGGCCGGTGGCAAGGATGACGATCCCCTCCGGGATCTCCGTGACCTCCCCGGGTTCCACGCTGATCAGAGGATGGCTGCGGATCGCCCGGGTGATGGTACGGGCAAACCCCTCCCGGTCGACAGCCAGGGCGCTCCCCGCCTCCACCCGGTTTTCGTCCGCGCTGCGGAGGATCAGGGAATCCAGCCTCCTGAGTTCTTCCTTCAGGAGGCCCACGGCGTTGGCAGGATCGGCGCTGCGGAGGGAGTTGGAACAGACCAGCTCGGCGAAATCATCCGATACATGGGCGGGCGTTTTTTTCTCCGGCTTCATTTCCCGCAGACATACGGGGATTCCCCGCTCTGCCAGCTGCCAGGCCGCCTCGCTGCCCGCCAGGCCGGCGCCTACCACCGTTACCCGCTCAGGCATCTTCGGTCCCCTTTGCCGCCGGTTTCCGGCTTCGTCCGGCTGCCGCCGTCTTTTTCCCCGCAGCGGTTTTGGAGGCGGTTTTTCTGGCTGCAGTTTTCTTTCCCGCCGTCTTTTTGACGGCGGTCTTTGCGCCAGCGGCGCTCTTTTTTTCGGCGGTTTTCCCGTTCCCGGTCTTTGCCGCCGTCTCCCCTTCGCCGGCTGATGCGCCTGTTTCTTCCGTCTTCTTGCGGTATCCCCGCTGATCCTCCGGCACAAAGGCGCTGCACTCAGGGTTGATGCAGAATGGCTTGCGATAACCCCGGCCGGACCGCTTGAACAGCGTCTTTCCGCAGCTGGGGCAGTCGTCCTTCAGTGGAACGTCCCAGGTCATAAAGCCGCATTCCGTTCCCCGCTCGCAGGCATAATAGGTATATCCCCGCTTGGAGCTGCGCTTGAGGATCCGCGCGCCGCACTGGGGGCAGCGTCCGGGCATTTCGATCACGATGGGCTTGGTGAATTTGCATTCCGGGTAGCCCGGGCAGCCCAGGAAACGTCCGAAACGGCTGGTCTTCACCACCAGGTTCCGTCCGCAGTTGGGGCAGATCTCAGAGGTCACTTCGTCCGGCACTTTGATCCGAACTCCCTTGAGGTTGACTTCCGCCTCCTCCAGCGAATGGGCAAAGTCCCCGTAGAACTCCCGTAGGACCTGCTTCCAGGCTTTATGCCCCTTCTCCACCTCGTCCAGCGTGGCTTCCATATGGGCGGTGAAGGCCAGATCCACGATATCCCCGAAGCGCTCCTCCATGAATCCGGTGACGGTCTCTCCCAGGGAGGTGGGTTTCAGGAACTTTCCTTCCTTGAGCACATATTCCCGGTCCAGGATCGTGCTGACGGTAGGCGCATAGGTGCTGGGACGGCCGATCCCCTTTTCCTCCATGGCCCGGATCAGGGTGTCTTCCGTGTAGCGGGCGGGAGGCTGGGTAAACTTCTGTTCTTCCTTCAGCTGCAGGAGATCCAGGCGATCGCCCTGGTTGAGATGCGGCAGCGGGGTGCCCTTCTCCTCTCCTTCCTCCGCCTGACTGTCGTACACCTTGGTAAAGCCGGGGAACTTCAGGGAGGAAGTGCTGGCCTTGAATACATAGCCTGCGGAGACGGCATCCACGGAAACCGCGTCATACACGGCGTTGGCCATCTGGCTGGCCATAAAACGCCGCCAGATCAGCCGGTACAGGCGGTACTGGTCCTCCGTCAGGTCCTTCCGGATCCGCTCCGGCGTCAGTTCCACATCCGAGGGACGGATGGCCTCATGGGCATCCTGCGCTTCCTTGCTGGTCTTGAAATACCGGGTCTTGGGGGGATAATACTCGCTGCCGTAATTGCGGACGATGTGATCCTTTGCGGCGGCGATGGCTTCGGCAGAAATGCGGAGGGAGTCGGTACGCATATAGGTGATGAGACCGATGCTGCCCTCTCCCGTTACGTTGACGCCTTCATACAGCTGCTGGGCGATGGACATGGTCCGCCTCGGGGTCATATTCAGGCGCCGGGAAGCCTCCTGCTGCAGCGTGGAGGTGATGAAGGGAGCCGCCGGAGACCGGCTCTTATCCTGCCGCTTTACACTGCCCACGGTAAATGGTGAGGTTTTTACGGCATCCATGACCTTATCCACAGACGCCCGGTCAGGCAGATCAAGTTTTTTCTTTTCCGTGCCGTAAAACCGCGCGGTGAATTCGGCCTTCTGCCCCTCAGGGCGAAGCTCCGCATCCAGGAGCCAGTATTCCTTCGGCTCGAACGCCCGGATCTCCTGCTCCCGATCCACCACCATGCGGGTAACGGCGGACTGGACCCGGCCGGCAGAAAGGCCCCGGCGGATCTTGGACCAGAGCAGCGGGCTGAGCTTATAGCCCACGATGCGGTCCAGGATGCGTCTGGCCTGCTGGGCGTCCACCAGATCCATATCGATTTTCCGGGGTTTCCCGATGCTCTCCAGCACGACCTTCTTGGTGATCTCGTTGAAGGTGACCCGGGCGGTCTTCTCCTCCGGCAGCTCCAGCAGCTCCTTCAGATGCCAGGAGATGGCCTCCCCTTCCCGGTCCGGGTCGGTGGCCAGAAAGACCCGGTCCGCGCTGCGGGCTTCCTTCTGCAGTCTGCCGATGATCTCGCTCTTTGAAGCGATGGGCTCATAGTCCGGGGTGAAATCCGCTGCGATATCCACACCGATGGTGCTCTTGGGCAGATCCCTCAGATGACCGGTGGATGCGGTGACACGATACCCTGCGCCGAGATATTTCTCAATGGTCCTCGCCTTCGCGGGGG
>CAMZJG010000232.1 GCA_947307505.1 uncultured Clostridia bacterium
TCGATCTCCTCGTTGGGGATCTGCCGGTTATACTGGGTGGCCAGGTGGCACCAGGGCTTCTGCAGAGCGGCGAACCCGTTGATCCACATCTTGGAGGGGGAGAAGGTATGGCACCAGGTGATGATGCCCGCGCAGTTCTCCGCGTAGTTTGCCTCCCGGACCACATCGGTGATCTCCTTGTTGGTCTTGGCTGTGACCTTATACACCAGCGGGAAGGGCAGAGCCTTGCTCAGTTCCTCCGCCATTTCCTTGGCACGGGCCGCCACGGTCTCCAGGACCTCTTCCCCGTACAGGAACTGACTGCCCACCACAAACCAGAACTCGTATTTCATTCTTGCTTCCTCCTTAATTCGTCTCCACCGCGGCGCGTTCCACGCCCAGGGCGAGGCGGAATTCTTTCATATAAGCGTCAAAGCCGGAAACATCCTCGGGCAGGGGACTGAGTACGGTCTTCTTCGCGGAGGCGAAGACCCGCTTCGCCAGGAAATCCCGCAGGGTCTCCCCGTTTTCCCGCATCCGCATATAGGCGGCCAGGAGCGCCATGCCGTAAGGTCCTCCCTCTCCCGCGCTCTCCATGCAGGTCACGGGCGCCCTGCAGGCGGCGGCCAGATACCGCTGGCCCACCACCGGGGTCTTGAACAGGCCGCCGTGGCCCATGAGGGCGTCGATCCCCACCTGCTCCTCCGCCAGCAGATCCATGCCGATGCGCAGGGTGGCCATGGTGGAATACAGCTGAGCCCGGAGGAAATTCGCCAGAGTAAACTTTGCGTCCGGCCGGCGCAGGACCAGCGGCCTGCCCTCGTCCAGATGGGTGACCCCTTCGCCTGCCAGGTAATTCACCACCGTCACGCCCCCGCAGTCCGCATCTCCCTCCAGGCTCTTCTCATAAAGCCTGGTGAACAGGGTCCCCGTATCCGGCCCGGCGCCGAAGAGAACGGCGGTCTCCCCCAGCACACCGGCCCAGGCGTTTGTGTCCCCGGTGCAGTTGTTGCAGTGCACCATGGCCACGGGGCTGCCCTCCGGGGTGGTGACCATGTCGATCTCGGAATAGACCTTCTTCAGCGGCCGCTCCAGCACCACCATGGAGAAGATGGAGGTGCCCGCGGAGACGTTCCCGGTCCGGGGAGCCACGGCGTTGGTGGCGGTCATCCCCGTACCCGCGTCTCCCTCCGGGGGGCAGAAGGGGATACCCGCCGGCAGCAGGCCGCCTGTGAGACGGCTTCCCTCCTCCGTCAGCTTTCCCGCTTCCTCGCCGGCAACAAGGACTTTGGGCAGCAGGTCCCGGAGCTTTGCAGAGCAGCCTTTCTCGGCTGCCATACGGTCGAAGATCTCCAGCATCCCGGCGTCGTAGTCCAGTGCGGCGCTGTCGATGGGGAACATGCCTGAGGCTTCCCCGATGCCCACGGCGTTCACCCCGGTGAGCATGAAATGGAGATAGCCCGCCAGGGTGGTGAGATGGGCCACCCTGGAAACATGCTCCTCTCCGTTCAGGATCGCCTGATAGAAATGGGCGGCGCTCCACCGCTGGGGCACGTTGAAGCCGAAAGCGGCCGTGAGCGCTTCCGCCGCGGCGCCGGTCATGGTGTTCTGCCAGGTGCGGAAGGGCGTCAGCAGGTTCCAGTCCCGGTCAAAGGCCAGGTATCCATGCATCATGGCGGAGATGCCCATCGCCTCAGGCTCCAGCTCTCCCGCCTGCTTCTTCAGCGCTTCCAGCGCCGCCCGGAAGCCCGCCCAGGCTTCCTCCAGGGGATAGGTCCAGACGCCGTTTTCCAGTCTGCTCTGCCAGGTGTAGTCCCCGGAGGCCACGGGGCGGAAAGCCCCGTCCACCAGGGTGGCTTTGATGCGGGTGGAGCCCAGCTCCACGCCCAGCACCGCATTCTTCCCTTCCATCATGCAAACCCTCCATTTTTCGCTGTGCTCAATATGTTTATTGTACCCGCAGCATCCCCTGTCTGCAAGCCCCAAGTGTGATTTTGTGCCGCCCTCTCCGTTCAGTTTACGCTGGATAGCCAAGAATTTGAAGCAGGAACGACGGTTCCCTCTTGCAAACCCTGGCAGAAAGGTGTATGATTGCCGCAGTATGGAATACTCTCGGTTATTGTGTGGAAATATGTTTTAAGGAGGATCCCCAAAGATGGCAGTTCCGATGTTTGATCCCAAAGAGATCACCGAAGCGAAGACGATCTCCTTCGGCGGTCGTACCCAGACCATTTTCAACTACCCCTGCACCCAGCGGGAGGGCATTCTGGCAACTTACAACCGTGAGCCCTATTGGACCGTCAGCAGCTTCACCAGCATGTTCTCCCCCAAGGTGAATCCGGATAATATCGCCCGCGGCTTTGTGTACGAGGCCGGCAGCCGGGACATGAAGGTTTCCGATTACGGCGGACCCGACATGTTCGGCATCGAGTGGGAGTATATCGAATCCGTCGGCGGCTCCATGGTCCGCCCCGGCAAGCCCTATATCGAGGACGCCAACGAGATCAAGGACAAGATCGTGTTTCCCGATCCCGACACCTGGGACTGGGAAGGCTCCGCCGCGGCCAACAAGGCCTATCTGAACCCCAATAACTGTAACTGCATGTGGTTCCTGAACGGCTGGTACGAGCGTCTCATCTCCTTCATGGACTTTGAAGGCGCCATCATGGCCCTCATCGACGAGGATCAGCAGGACGCCGTGCATGAGTTCTTCGGAAGGCTGAGCGAGCTGTACATCAAGATCCTGGACCACGCCATCAAGGCCTACCCCCAGATCGACATGTTCTGCATCCACGACGACTGGGGCTCCCAGAAGGAGACCTTCTTCGCCCCCGCCGTGGCGGAGGAGATGATCGT
>CAMZJG010000233.1 GCA_947307505.1 uncultured Clostridia bacterium
CTGAAGGCGATGCTGTAGGGCATGCGCACCTTCAGGATCCGGTCCGGATCGCAGCCGATGGCTCCGCCTACGGAAAGGCTGTCGCTGGTAAAAACGCAGCACTTCTCCCCCGCGATGCCCGCAGCGCAAACCGCGCCGATGCACAGGGGCAGGGGCACTCCCGCCCGCAGGGCCAGGTGAGCCGCCACGGGGAAACCGATGACGAACATGGCCCAGGAGGAACCCAGGGCGACGGTGAGCAGGGTGAAGACCAGGAAGAGCACCGCCGGAAGGAACCGGGTATAGCCCCCCAGGAGAGCCGTCGCCTGGTCGAAAAAGGGAGCCAGGGCCTCCTGCTGCAGCAGGGCGGTGAAGCACATGGTGAGAAGATACAGGATGATGGGCAGGGTCACGTTCTGGATGCCCGCCACCAGATGCTCGAAAAATTCCTCCGGGGACAGGAGTCCCTGGCCGCAGTACAGGAAGAACATGACCATGAGGGTGGCAACGAGGCCGCAGGCGCTGTCCATGGTGAAGGATCCGATATGGAGGCTCCGCACCGCCAGGGAAGCCGCCGCCAGAACGATCACCGGCAGCAGCAGGTTCCAGGCACTGCCCCAGAACTGTTCTTCCTCCTCGGGGATATACTTCTCGCTCCCCTCGGGAAAGAGCTCGCCTCCCTCCTTCACCCGTTTCTCGGCCTTCCGCAGGGCCCCGTTCCGGGGCAGCAGGTCGAAGCAGAAGAGGACGCCGGCCAGCAGGGCCAGAATGGAGAAGAAGTTCAGGGGGATGCTCCGGCACAGGAGGGAGAAGCGGCTCACTCCCTCCACGGGCGTGATGGAGCCCACCACCCAGATGCCCCAGAGGGAGAAGGGGAAGAAGGAGCACAGCACCGTAGGCAGGAAGCTCAGCAGGAAGCCGGAATCCTCCCGGGGGACCTTCTGTTCATCCACCACGGTCCGGAGACTGCCCGCGGCGCAGAGGAGATTCAGGCCGTCGTCGATGGCGGTGACCGCCAGGATGCCCAGGGTGGCCAGAAGCGTGCCCCGTCGGGAGCGGATCTTCCGGTCCGCCAGCTTCTTGAAGGCGGTCACCGCCCCGGAAGCCTCAATGAGGGTGATCATTCCCCCCATGAGCGCCATGACCAGCACGGTGAACACATTGTCCACCTGCCCCATGGTTTCCATGAGGGCGTCCGTATACCCCGGAGCGACCCCCAGCCGCAGGGCCAGCAGGGCGGCGTACATCCCCGCCACCACCAGGGATTCCAGGGTGCGCCGGGTGATCAGCACATACACGATCATCAGGACCAGGGGCAGGATAAAGACGGGAAAATCCGTCTCCGCCGGGATCAGCAGGGCCGACAGGATGAAGATCAGGGCCAGGATGCCGTACTGGATGAGCATCTGCCGCTTTCCCATGGGCGCCCGGTTCCCGGGAGCCCGGAGAACGCCCCGCTGCATCCGGGACAGGGTGAGGATCTGGGCATGCTTATGGGAAACCTGGCTGTACACCCGCTTCATGAACTCGCCGTACAGATCCGGGTGCTTCCGGAGCATGTCCATCATGTCCTCGCTCTCCAGCTTGTACACGACCGTGCGGCCCCGGGAGCGGACGGTGGTGAGACGGCGCTGCTGGGCCAGCACGCCGTATTCCCCGAAATACTGGCCTTCGTGCATCACGTTGACCTGCTGTCCGTCCCGGTCCAGGACCAGGGCCACGCCGGACTCCAGGAAGAACATCCCATCCGGAGGGCCGTCAATGGTGCAGATGTCCTCCCCGTTCCCGAACTGGAGCCGGACGAGGCGGGAGCGCAGCTTCGCCATATCCGCCAGTTCCTCGGGAGAGGTTCCCATGCCGAAAAAGCCGCACAGGAACTCGTCGTCGATCACATGTGCCAAGGGGTCGATCCCTCCCAACTACAATAACGCATACAACGCCGCCATCAGCGGCAGAGTGATCACACAGAGGATGGTGCTGAGCACGTTGATGCTCCCCGCCCAGTCCGGCCGCTTATCATAGAGCTGGGCAAACTGGCTCACCATGGAGGCACAGGGAGCGGCCCCCTGGAGCAGGGGGATCAGGAGTACGCCCCGGGCCAGATCCCAGCGCAGGACCCCGGTGAGGGCCAGGAGCAGCAGAGAGACCAGGGGCAGGCCCGCCAGCCGCAGGAGCGCCAGAAGCCAGGCTCTGGGCCGGGCGAAGATCTCCGCCGGGCGGGAGGCGGCCAGCATCATGCCCAGGAGCAGCATGCTCAGAGGGCCCAGCATGGCAGACATGCCGGAAACGGCGGTCATGAGGATCTCCGGCAGGGAGATGCGGAACAGGAACAGAGCAAGGCCCAGGACGACAGAGATGAGGTTCACGTTCAGCAGGGCCTTTTTCCAGTCCCCCTTCTCCCCGGAGATCAGGCTCCGCCCGTGGGTCCAGATCAGCACCGTCTGGATGAGCAGGTAGCTGCTGGCGTAGAACACCCCTTCCCGCCCCAGGAGAGCAGAGGCCAGGGGGAGGATCAGGTTGCCGCAGTTGGAGTAGATAAGACCGGCTTCTTCCACCGGCTCCAGCTTCAGCGGTTTCCGCAGGAACCGGGAGATGAGAAAAGCCATGAGAAAGAAGAAAGCCGCGCCGCTCAGGGCGATGCCCAGGCTCAGGAGCCGCTGGGCACTGTATTCCATCTGGTAGGCATTGATGACCGCGCAGGGGGTGACGCCATAGAGGATGACCTTGTTCAGCACCACCTCCTGGCCGGGCTGCAGCACCTTCAGCCGGACCAGGGCCACCCCGGTCAGCAGGATGAGCAGCAGGGAGGCGATATGCTTCCCCAGCAGCAGACTCAGCTCCAAACCCCGCT
>CAMZJG010000234.1 GCA_947307505.1 uncultured Clostridia bacterium
GCAGTATCCCTTCACCTACAGCGGCGGGATGCGGCAGCGGGCCCTGATCGCCATGGGCATCAGCGCCGGAGCGGAGCTGCTCTTTGCGGACGAGCCCACCAAGGGCCTGGACGAGACCCGAGTCCGGCTGACGGCGGAGGCCTTCAACGCCCTGGAGGGACAGACTCTGGTGTGCGTGACCCACGACCTGAGCTTTGCCCGCAGCGTCTCCAGCCGCGTCTGCGTCATGTACGCAGCCAACCAGGTGGAGGAGGCGGAGACAGAGGAGCTTTTCCGAAATCCGCTGCACCCCTACACCCGGGATATGCTGGCCGCCATGCCGGAAAACGGCCTCCGCTTCCGCCCGGGCTACGCCCCCGCCCACAACGACACGGGGACGGCGGGCTGCAAATACCGACTGCGCTGCGGCCGGTGCAGTGAAAAATGCAGGGAAACGCCCCCCCTATTCCGGATCGGCGGGCATCAGGTGAGGTGTTGGCAGTATGAATGAAGCGATCCTGGAGGCGCGCGGCCTCACCAAACGCTTCCGCAGCAAGGAGGAGGGGAAGCGAAGCTTCACCGCCGTGAAGAAGGCCTCCCTCTCCCTCTTCCCCGGTGAGACGCTGGGTCTCCTGGGGGAAAGCGGCAGCGGAAAATCCACCCTGGGGCAGATGCTGGTGGGACTGATCCGTCCCGACGAGGGGACCATCCTCTTCCGGGGACAGCCCCTCGCCTATCCCTTCAAGGGCGCCCCCCGGGAGAAGATCCAGATCCTGTTTCAGCATCCCGAGGTATCCTTCAATCCCCAGCTTACCCTGCGCCAGAGCCTTTCGGAGCCCTTCCGGATCCGGGGCCTCCCCCTCTCCGACGGGGTCCTGGCGGAGTGCATCAGCCGCTTCGGCCTTTACCCGGAGCATCTGGAGCGGAGGCCAGGCGCCCTCTCCGGCGGCGAGCTGCAGCGGGCCGCCCTGGCCCGCATCCTGGTCATGGAGCCGGAGGTCATCCTCCTGGATGAGCCCACCAGCATGCTGGATGTGATCACCCAGGCGCAGATCGTGGATTTCCTCCGGCGCTATCAGGAGGAACGGGGAACAAGCTATCTCTTCATCACCCACAGCACGAGCCTGGCCCGGCAGGTCTGCCATCGGATCGTGCGCATCCGTGAGGGAGAGCTGCAGGAAGAAGAAAAGGAGTTGGTCCCATGAAAAAGATCGCCATTCTCTCATGCCTGAATTCCAACAAGGTCTGCGCCGGCTGCGCCTGTCTCACCGCCTTCAACCGTCGCATCCGTTCCTTTGCCCCCTATGAGGGGGAGGAGCTGGAGCTGACCGCCTTCATGCGCTGCTCCAGCTGTGTCAAGGAGGGGGATCCCATGGAGGACCCCGGCTTCCGGGAGAAGCTGGACCGGCTGGTGCAGGAGGGCACCGAGATCCTGCATATCGGCATCTGCGCAGGGAAAACCGAGGAGGAGGGCTGCGCCGGCATGCGGAAAATGGTCTCGGCCTTCCGGGATAAGGGCGTTCAGGTCGTCTGGGGCACCCACGGGAAATAAGGGGGACCGGGGACGCATCCCCAAACGGCCGGAAAGGAACAAACCGGGGCGCGCTGCAGGTTTCTTCTGCAGCGCGCCCCAAAACACACGGCGCTTTATTCCTCCGGGAGCGCCCAATAGATGCTGGGCATGCTGGTGAGGTTCTTCCAGTCCTCCGCGTAGGGCGTGGGGAGGGTATCAAAGGGATCGGGGGTTTCGTTGCTGTCCCCATAGGCCGCGACCAGGCCGCAGTCCCGGGCACTGAAGCTGACCCCCACCTCCAGGAGCCGTTCGATATCCTGGAGCAGCAGGAGTCCGCCGCCCCCCTGGTCATGGTTCGGGGAGCGCCGGCACATGATCTCCTCCACGAAGCAGAACAGATTGAGATTCTCCTTGATCCAGATATGGAAGCAGGGCTCCTCGAAGAGGGGATAAAAGGTCTCCCGCTGCCGGAAGGCTTCGATGGACCGCTCGGCCTCCTCCCGGTCTTTGGGATCCGGACTCTCCAGCAGGTATTTCATCCGGTTCCGCTGGGTCTCCACCGGGGTCAGTCCGTCCCCGGTGCTGGCGCGGATCGCCCTGGGGGAATGGTAGATATGCTGCAGGACGTGACCGGGGTTGTAATGCCAGAAGATGTGTCCGCCCACCATGCGGGCGCTCAAATGGTGCCGGATCTCCGGAAGGGAAAGGCCGGGCACATCGATAGCCCCGAAGTACGGGATGCTCCGGACCAGGTGGTCCAGATCCTTCTCGTAGCGCCACTCCAGAATAACCAGGGTGACCAGCCGCTGGGCCGTATCCAGGATCCAGTTATAGGCGAACCGGCCGTCCTCCTCCGGCAGCCGCAGATGGACGAGATAGGTGGTGTCGTCCCCCTTCAGGCACCGGTACTCGTCGGTCCTGGGCGGGTTTCCCTCCTCGCACCAGCGCAGGCGCTTTTCATCTGGGAAATCCAGGGAAAAAGCTTTTCCGTTATCCATGACCAGGCGGAAGGTTTTTCCCGCCAGCTCATAGCATAGGGGTCCTCTGTACTGACTCAGTCCGGGGAATTTGCGGTTTACTTTGCCCATAATGCCCTCCTTCTTGTTTTCCAACAGATCGATTCATCTGTCGGACGGTTTTTCTTTGATTGTAGCCCGCTTCCGTCCGGGAAGTCAAGGGGGGGACAATGTCCTTCACAGCAGCGACCCGCTTGACCGCCCCGCCAAAAACGGCGTATGGTTCAGCCCCGTCCCCCTTTACCGGATCGTTTTCTTTCTCCGTCGCCTCCGGCGGCCCGGTTTCTCT
>CAMZJG010000235.1 GCA_947307505.1 uncultured Clostridia bacterium
GGCCGCCCATCGGCTGGCGGAGACCCTGGCGGACGCCCTGGAGGAGGAACCCGAGGAACTGGAAGGGGAAACCCGCATGAGCCGGGAAGAGGCGGAGCGCCGTCTGGGAGAGACGGAATACAGCCTTCGGGAAACGGAGCGGTCCCTGACCCGGGAGGAGACCATGTTCTCTCTGCTGGGAGACCCGATGGTCATTTCCTCCGAAGCGGAGACTCTGCGGGAATCCATCGCCGCCGGAGAGGAGGACTACGCCGCCCTGGATCTGGCGGAGCAGGCCCTGGCGGAAGCGGGCCGGCAGATGCAGGGACGCTTCGCCCCCCTGGTGAGCCGGGAGGCCGGTCTGCTTCTGAAGACCCTCACCGGCGGCCGGTATACAGGCATATACTTTGATCGGGAGATGCGCTTTTCCGTCCAGCCCGCCGACGATCTGGAGCCCCGGTCCCTGGAATATCTCAGCGAGGGGACGAAGAACCAGGTCTACCTGGCGGTTCGCCTGGCCATCTGCCGCCTGGCCCTGGGGGAGGAGGATCCCTGTCCTCTGATCCTGGACGACGTTCTGCTGACCTTTGACGATACCCGGGCAAAGCGCGCCCTGGAGCTGCTCCTGGACCTGGCCGGGGAACGGCAGATCCTGATGTTCACCTGCAGCGGAAGGGAGGAAGAACTGCTCCGGGAGATCCGAAAGGAGGAAACGGAATGCCTTCCGCAATGATCCATCTGCTGGCAGCGCAGGAGATCCCAGGGGGAGACGCGCCTCTCTTTCGCCTGGGCAGTCTGGCCCCGGATTATCTCAGCCGCCGGGAGGAGAAAGACGCTGTCCATCTCCGGCGGGAGCCGGACCGGTATCAGGCTCTGCTTCGGCTGGCGGAGCGCCTGGACAGAAAGGATCCCTTTGAGGCGGGGTGGCTGGTGCATCTGCTGGCGGATCTCCGGTGGGATACGGAGATCATCCCCGTTTTCCGCGATTCCCTTCCGCCCGGGGCGGACTGGTTCCCTCTGTACCGGAAGGAATGCCACCGGGCGGGATACGCCCTGTATCACAGCAAGCCCTGGAGCCATGAGGCCATGAAAGACGTGCTGGAGGTCGATCTGAATTCCCTGCGTACCTGCCTGACGATCGATCTGCCCGCATTGGGGGAATTCCGGCGGATGCTGGTTCGCAAGCATGAGGAGAGCCCGGCAGACAGTCGGTCGGCGGCTTTTCCTCCGGAGCTGCTGGAACGCTTCGCCCGGGAGACCGCGGCGGAAGCGGCGGCGCTCCTGGCACGATGAGCAGGGCGGGAATTGGCGATTGAAATCCCTTGTGAAATGTGGTACGATTCGCAGGAATATGTCGGATCCCGTCGGGACCTTCCGGCTGATGATCACGGCAACGGAAAAGAGGTAAAAGAATGAAAAAATGGCTCGCACTGATCCTGGCCGTGCTGCTGCTCTTCACCCTGATAGGCTGCGGCGAGAAAGCCCCTCAAAGCGGCGCCGCCACCCAGGCCCCGGAGACCACTGCCGCCCCTGAAGCCACGAAAGCTCCGGAACCCACTCCCGAGCCCACACCGGAACCCACACCGGAACCCACGCCTGAACCTACGCCTGAACCGGCTCCGGAGACCGTCACCATCACCATCCCCGCAGAACTCGTCGGGGACGGTGAGACCGAGATCGGAATGCTGGACGATCTGGAAGAGGGAGTTGACGGCGTCATCAGCGTCACCCGGAACGAGGATGGTTCCATGACCTACGAGATGACGAAGGAAGCCCAGCAGGAACTCCTGAATGAGATGGCTGAGGCCATTGAGGAAAGCGTACGGGAAATGACCGAGGGCGAAGATGCAGACCCGGCTATTCAAAAGATCGAATACGCCAAGGATTTTGCCGAATTCACCCTGGTGGTCGACCAGGCAAACGCCTCCGGTTTTGAGATCTTCTATGCCATGGCCCTGGGCATGGTCGGCACAAACTACCAAGCCTGTTCCGGAAACGGTCTCGTGGATGTGCCGGTCAAGATGGTGGACGCAGAAACCGGAGAGGTCTATTCCGAATCGACCTACCTGGAACTGTTGGATATGTTCGAGGAGCTTTTCAGCGGAGACGACTGGGAGTTTGACACAGAACCCCTGATCCCCGCCCCTGAGGTCGAGCCGGCTGTGCTTCTGGATCAGGACGGCATCGTGGCGACCCTGACCGGCATCAGCGAAGACTTCCTGGGTACGAAGCTCAATGTGACCATCGAAAACAACAGCGAATCCTCCGTGACGGTGGACTGCGATTCTCTCCTGGTGAACGACTACTATACGAGCCCCAGCCTGTATTCCACCGTTGAAGCGGGGGACACGGCGGAGGGTGAGATCTATCTCCCTGTGACCGATCTGTTCAACGCGGGCGCAGAATGCATCGGCAAGATCGATATCCAGCTCTCGGTCTACGATCCCAGTTCCTACGAGCGTATCATCACCGGTGAGCCGGTGGAGATCCGCACCTCCGATTACGAGAGTAACTGGCAGAAGGAACCCGAGGGACAGGTGATCTACGACGATAACGGACTGGTCATCCTTTACCTGGATCCTCAGACGAAGGATAGCTACGTCGAGAATTACTATCAGTACTACTTCTGCTTCCTGAACAACACGGATGCGAATATCCGGGTGGAGTGCGAGAAATTCAGCATCGACGGGAATGAGATCGCCACCTGGATCTACAAATCCGTACCGGCTGGTAAGCGCGGACTGGACTATAGTTCTCTCTTCCAGAGCGATCTGGAGCAGTTCGGGATCGAGACCCCCCAGACCCT
>CAMZJG010000236.1 GCA_947307505.1 uncultured Clostridia bacterium
CCGGGGTATGACGACTGGTGGTCCAAGCCCATCACCCAGGAGATGGCGGACAAGGTCACCGACGTGGTGACCGGCGCGGTGCAGGTCTACCGTCAGCAGACGGAGGTCATGGCCATCATCCAGGAGGAGGCGGGCGCCTTCTTCGCGGGCCAGAAGACCGCCCAGGCCGTGGCGGACACCATCCAGAGCCGGGTATACCTGTACGTGATGGAATCCAGATAAAACAAGCTTCGGGCCGGACCCGTGAATTGCGCCTCCGGCGCACGAACGCTGCGAGGCTTTGTAAGACAGTCCGGGCGGACGCTGAAACGCGTCCGCCCGGTTTTCCATATGGTGATCCTTAGCCTACCGTAATTGCGCTCTCCCAGGCGGCGAAGGGGCCGGGGAGGGGGGAAGAGCCCCGGGTATTTCCCAGGTAATCCCGGTCGAAGGCGATGGGGGAGCCGTCCGGCGCCTCGAAGGGCTGTTCCGACTCAAAGGCCGGCTCCAGAGACCCGGTGCACACGGGCTTTGCGGCAGTCCCCGCCAGGGCCTTGCCCAGATCGGATTCCAGCACGATCGCGCCGTCCTTTTCCGTGAGCCGGAAGCCGTATGTCCCTGCCGGGGCGAAAGGAGCTTCCTCCTTCCCCCAGGGCTTCGCTCCGTTCAGATATACGTTCCCGCCGGTCCACACGGGCAGGGGGATATAGTACCGGTCCTTCGGAGGCGAGCCCATGCCGCAGTAGCCCTGGAATTCCTTGAGCCAGTCCTCCTGCGTCGGGCAGAAGTCGAAGACGTGGAGGCCGTTCACCACATTGCCCTCGTCCCAGGGGTCGTCCTTCAGCTTCTCCATGGCCCCTTCCAGGAAGGAGGGGATCTCCTGCTGGAGGAAAATGTTGTTCACAAAGCGCATGTCCCCGTGGAGGATGGTCATGAAACCCGCCACGTCCGTGCTGTGGGGCACATGATAGGGGGTGTACCGGGGAGAGGAGCGGGTGAGGGAGCCGTTGTCCACCCCCCGGCCTACAGCGGAGATGGACCCGGCGATGAGGTTGTGCACAAAGGCGCAGCCCTGGGTGGCCAGCCGCAGGGAGCGGAGGGAGAGCATCAGGTTGTCGTCCACCAGAGTGGGGCCGTGGGAGACCTCGATGAACAGGTCCTCCCCGTAGCCCTGGAGGGCTTCGTCGTTCATCAGGTACGGGAAGGGCAGGGCGTTGTCGTGGAACAGATTCCCCGTCACCCGGGTGCCCTGGGCCTGCCAGTCCAGCCAGATGCCCCGGGTGCAGTGGTGGATATGGTTCCGGCGGAAGATCACGTCGATGGCGGCGTGCATCTTGATGCCGCCGATCTCCGCCCCCGCCAGGTTCTGCTTGTTGTTGATATGGTGGATATGGTTGTCCTCGATCACCGAGAACACGCCCCCCAGGTGGCCTACGATGCCGGTCTGACCGCAATCGTGGATGTTGCAGCGGCGGACGATATGGGAACCCACATTCTCCTTCCGCCAGCCCTCCCGCCAGGCCTGCATGATGCAGTCCCGCTCCGTCTGGGTGCCGTCCTTCAGCTTCCGCAGAAGCCATTTGTTGTCGTTCTCCGGCTGGCGGTATTTTCCCAGGGAGATGCCGCTGCACTTGGACTCCGCGATCTCGCAGTCTTCCATGATCCAGCCTTTTGACCAATGGGGACCCACCATCCCCTCCTGATAGGCCGTGGGCGGCGCCCACTGGGTGGCAGCCTGACAGACCTTGAAGCCGGAGAGGGTGATGTACCCCACTCCGGTGCGGGAGGGATAGAAGCCGTGCTTCCGCACGCTGATCTCCACATTCTCCCGGTTGGGGTCCAGCCCCCGGAAATTGGCCCAGAGCAGCGTGGCGTCCGCCGCCGGGTCCTGCTCCGTGTACCAGACGTACCGGGAGAACTCCGGGTCCCAGGAGGCTTTGGAGGGAACAGGGAACTTCACCGCCTCCCGGCTCAGGACCTCATACATGGACTTGCCTTCCAGGAACACGTCCCCCAGGTGGGCGACGTGGGAGGCCATGAACCAGTCCCCCTGCACCAGGGTGGTGAAGGGATGCCGGTCAGAGAAGAAGGAATTGGGGATGCTCACGGACCAGACGCCGCCACCCTCGTCCTTCCAGTCCCGGACGGGCTCCGCTCCGGTGATCACCGCCCCCAGGGGAACGGCGCTGCGGTAGGTGATCCGGGCGCCGGGAGTGCCGCCGTTCTTCGGGTCCACCCATTCCCGGTAGATCCCGGGCTGTACCAGGACCGTATCCCCGGGCAGGGCCAGATCCGCCGCCTGCTGAATGGCGGAAAAGGGGCGGCCTTCGCTCCCGTCGCCCCCCGGGGCGGCGGAGGCGGAAACATGATAGATCATGGCAGATACCTCCATCTCGTACTTTTTCTGCCTCCAGTATACAATACCTTGAGGCGTTCTGAAAAGCCCGGAATATTGCAAAATAATGCTTGCATTAGGGGGAAAAGCATGGTAATATACCTATTGCCGCTTTCGGGCGGTCCTGCAAATTACGGAAAGGGTGTTGTTTCCCATGTCTGCCTGGATAATCATTCTCACCATTATACAGCTTCTCTCCGCCCTGGCCGTCGTGGCCGTGGTGCTGTTTCAGTCCGGCAAGAGCGCCGGCCTCTCCGGGGCCATCGGCGGCGTTGCCGATACTTTCCTGGCCAAGAACAAGGCCAAGGATGTGGATGCCAAGCTGGCCCGGATGACCAAGTGGATCGCCATCGCCTTCGTGGTGCTGACCCTCCTGCTGAACATCATTGCCTGAGTTTCGGAGAAAA
>CAMZJG010000237.1 GCA_947307505.1 uncultured Clostridia bacterium
TTTACCATGAACGCGGACGCGGCGCTGCCGCGCCGAAGGAGGGAAGCGCTTTGGCATGGCAGAACAATACGGCGGAGCTCCGGGGCACCCTGGCCGGACCGCCGGAACTATCCCATATCAGCCGGGGAACGGAATACTACGCCGTCCCCCTGATCACCCGGCGGCTCTCCGGCGCCCGGGACCGGGCCAACGTGATCCTGCCCGGCGGACTGCTGTCCTGTCTGCCGGAGCCGGGGGAAAAGCTCTGGCTCCGGGGAGAGCTGCGGAGCTTCAACAACCGCAGCGGCAGCGGCAGCCGCCTGCTGCTGTACATCTACGGCCAGGAGCTGGCCCCGGCGGAGGACCTGGGAGAGGACCGGAACGAGATCGCCCTTACGGGCGCCCTGTGCAAGCCCCCCACCTGGCGGCGGACGCCCATGGGGCGGGAGATCTGCGACCTGATGCTGGCGGTGAACCGGCGGTACGGCCGCAGCGATTACCTCCCCTGCATCGCCTGGGGGAAAAACGCCCTCCAGGCCTCCGACTGGTCCGTGGGCCGGATCGTCAGCCTCCTGGGACGATTCCAGTCCCGGGTATACGTCAAGACCCTGGAGACCGGGGAGACCCAGGAGCGCACCGCCTACGAGGTCTCCGTTACGGCGTTTCTCCCGGATCCGGAGCCTGAGACTGCGCCTTCTTCGCTCTGAGCTCCGCCTCCCGCTCCGCGCACATGGCGGCCAGCTCCTCCGGGGAAAAGACATATCGCTCTCCGCAGAAGCGGCATACCACCTCCGCCTCCTCCCCGCTGTCCCGCATATCCCGGAGCTCCCGGATGCCGATGCCCTTGATGGCGGCGCGGTACTTCTCCCGGGAACAGTTGCAGCGGTAGCGGATGGGCTTCGTCTCCAGCAGGTCGTAGGGGATCTCCCCGAAAACCAGGGCGGCGATCTCCTCTCCCCTCTTTCCCTCCCCGATGAGGGCGGAGAGGGAGGGCATGGCCTCCACCCGCTCCTGGAGCCGGTCCGCCAGCTCATCCGGCGCGCCGGGCATGAGCTGGAGCAGGAAGCCTCCGGCCCCCTTGACGTTCCCCTCGGGCCAGACCCGGACCCCCAGGGCGCAGACCGTGGGGGTCTGTTCGCTCATGGCGTAGTAGGCGGTGATATCCTCCGCGATCTCCCCGCTCACCAGCTTGGTATAGCCCACATAGGGCTCCCCGAAGCCATAGTCCCGCACCACGTACAGGTCCCCGTCCCGGCCCACGGCGCCTCCCACGTCCAGCTTGCCCTGGGCATTGGGGGGCAGCTCCACCCTCGGGTCCTCGCAGCAGCCCCGGACGTTCCCCAGGGCGTCGGAGACGCAGGTGAAGCTCCCGGCGGGACCGCCTCCGCTGATGCGCAGGGTGACGCTCCCGTCCCCGTCCTTCAGGGTGCCCCCCATGATGGCGGCGGCGGTGAGACAGCGGCCCAGGGCGGCGGTGACGGTGCGGGAGCAGCCGTGGCGGAGCCGGGCGTACTCCACGATATCCGTGGTATGGGCAAACAGCAGTCTGGCTCCCCCGTCCCGGGTGAGGGCGGTAAGCAGAGTGCCTTCGGCATTGACAGTATCCATGGATCGTTCCTCCCTATCGGCATGGCGGCGGACGGGGCTCCCGTCCGTCCCGGTCATTATACGGCGGCCGGCCCTTCGGCGCAAGGGGGAGAGCGATCCACAGATCCACAGGGCTTTTTTCTGTTTGCTTTTTTCCTTTCCTTTCCGTTCCTTTCCTTTATCCTGTTCTTTTTCTTGTTGTTTCATTTCGGTTTGATTCTGCTCTTTTGTCTTCTTTTCTTCTCTTTTAGGGACCACCTGGGACAACCCGGGACCACTTGGGATCACTTGGGACCGCTTGTGACTGACCGCCGCTTCCCTCAATCCGCCGTCTCATCCGGCAGGACGTAATACTCTCCCGGCGGAAGCAGACTGCTTCGTCCGCGTCTGGCCCGGTTTCTGGCGCAGACTTCCTGATACCGTTCCAGGGAATCGTCCACGTCGCAGCACATGACCTTGCATACCAGTTCTTCCCTTCCACCCAGTCCATCGGGCGCCTCTCCGTGAAGGAAATAGGCGGCGGCTGCCTTCACCGCCCTTCCGGCCTCCCGATCGTCCAGACTCCCGATCAGTTCCAGACTATGCCGATAGAACAGGCAGCCTTTGGGTCCTTCGCTTTTCTTTCCCATTTCCATCCTCCTTTTCTGCTGCCGTCATTGTACTCTATTAAATTTGAGTTGTAAAGAGGATTTGAGAATATTTCTCAACAATATTTGATTTCTCTCCCCGTCGGGGCCATTGACGCAGGGGAACGGGCATGGTATATTGTTGGTAAGCGTGTCAACATAACGAACAGGAGGATTTTAACATGAAGAAATGGAAATGCACCGTCTGCGGTGAGATCGTGGAAAGCGAAACCCGTCCCGAAAGCTGCCCCCGCTGCAAGGTCCCCGGCGATAAGTTCGTCCTGGTGGAAGAAGGCGCGGAGCTGACCTGGGCCGCCGAGCATGTGATCGGCATCGCCCAGGGCGTGCCTCAGGAGATCATCGACGGTCTCCGGGCCAACTTCGAGGGCGAGTGCTCCGAAGTGGGCATGTACCTGGCCATGGGCCGGGCCGCCGCCCGGGAAGGCTATCCCGAGATCGCCGCCTACTGGGAAAAGGCCGCCTGGGAGGAAGCGGAGCACGCCGCCAAGTTCGCGGAGCTCCTGGGCGAGGTCGTCTCCCCCTCCACCAAGAAGAACCTGGAGGTCCGGATC
>CAMZJG010000238.1 GCA_947307505.1 uncultured Clostridia bacterium
CTGAATACCAGGATGGAATTCCCCAACTATACGGGGAAGGAAGCGGATACCGCCCACCGGGCTTACGGCTGGTGCTTTTTCAAGACCCTGGCTCCGGCGGAGGGGGTGGAGGTGCCGCCTCTGCTCTATCGTCTGGGGGCCATGCCCCTGCCCGACGGATATCAGGATTCCAGCGTCTTCTTCCTGCGGAATTACGGGGAGCGGACAGCTGCCCGGGGCGGAAGCTGGTTCGACGGCGCTTTCGGCGGCATCTGGGAGCTGTACCTGCGGGAGACCCGAGCTTTCATCTACCCGGATATCGGCTTCCGGGCAGCCTGGGCGGAAGTGTGATCCGATTTTGCTTGCAAACCGGATCAGACTGGTGTACAATGCTTCACCTGTCCGAAACAGATAAGCTGAGGCTATGCCTGGATGGCACAGCCCCTATCTGAAGGGCGTGACCCGACGCAGCCTCGCCCATACCATACCTATGCCCGCCGCCGGAGCGCCGTTCCGGCCCGGGAGAACGGGGTGTTTTGCCATGATAAAGATCGCTCCCTCCATTCTTTCCGCAGATTTCGCCCGCCTGGGGGCGGAGGTGGACAGCGTCCGCGCCGGCGGAGCGGACTGGCTCCATTTCGACGTGATGGACGGGCTTTTCGTGCCCAACATCTCCGTGGGCGTGCCGGTGCTGAAATCCCTGCGGAAGTATACGGATCTATTCCTGGATGTGCATCTGATGATCGACCGGCCCGGCCGGTATGTTTCCGCTTTCAGCGAAGCGGGGGCGGATCTGATCTGCATCCACCTGGAGGCGGATACGGAGGAGAATATCCATGCCGCCCTGCGGGAGATCCGGCGTCTGGGGAAAAAAGCGGGATTGGCGCTGAAGCCCGCCACTCCCTGGGACGCCGCGCTGCCCTATCTGGAGGAAGCGGATATGATCCTGGTCATGACCGTTGAACCCGGTTTCGGCGGCCAGAAATTCATGGCGGATATGCTGCCCAAGCTGGGCAAGCTTCGGGACTGTGCCGATGGTCTGGGCATCCGCTGCCTCCTGGAGGTGGACGGGGGCGTGAATTCCATGACCGCCGCCCTGGCCGTCGCCGCGGGGGCGGAAGTGCTGGTGGCGGGGAGCGATGTTTTCGGCGCGCCGGACCGGGCCGCCCGGATCCGGGAGCTTCGGGGAGAGCGGGCATGAGCCTCTATCCCGCGCCTTTCGAGCGCCTTGTGGAACAGCTGAGCAAGCTCCCCGGCGTGGGGAGCAAATCCGCCCAGCGCATGGCTTTTTATTTCCTTCGCTTGTCCGATCAGGAGGCGGAGGCCTTCGCGTCGGCCATCACCGAGGCCAAGCGCCGGGTGCGCCGCTGCGAAAAATGCCAGAATCTGACGGACCAGGAGGTCTGTCCCATCTGTGCTTCCCCCAAGCGGGACAAGCGCATCATCTGTGTGGTCTCCGAACCCAGGGATGTGATCGCCCTGGAGCGGAGCCGGGAGTATAACGGCCTGTACCATGTGCTCCATGGGGTCATCTCCCCCCTGCGGCATATGGGACCGGAGGATATCACCGCCCGGGAACTGCTGGCCCGGCTGGACGGGACCGTGGAAGAGGTCATCATGGCCACCAATCCGGATACGGAGGGGGAGGCCACGGCCATGTATCTTTCCCGCCTCATCAAGCCCCTGGGGATCAAGGTCACCCGCATCGCCTACGGTATCCCCGTGGGGAGCAACCTGGAGTTTGCGGACGACGCCACTCTTTTCCGCGCCCTGGAGGGACGGCGGGAGATCTGACCGTTTAGGACGGGAAAAGAACGGCAAAACTGAGTATGGACTGCACCGGCGGGCGGCAGGCTCAGCCGGATCACATAACTGTCAGGGACAGGCTTTTGTCTGTCCCGGGATACATGTGTGTTGAATTAAGGAGGAACCAAAAACGGAAAAACTGAAAATCATTTCTCTTGGCGGCCTGAACGAGGTCGGCAAGAATCTGACTGTGTACGAATACGGAAACGATATCCTGGTGGTGGACTGCGGCCTGGGTTTCCCGGATGGCGATATGTACGGGGTGGACGTGGTCATCCCGGATGTGACCTATCTGGCGAAGAATGCGGACAAGGTCCGGGGCATCGTCCTCACCCACGGACATGAGGATCATATCGGCGCTCTGCCTTATGTGCTGAAGGATATCTCCGCCCCCATTTACGCCACCCCGCTGACCCTGGCGCTGGTGAAAATGAAACTGGAGGAGCACCGGCTCCTGGATATCGCGGATCTGCAGGAGTTCAAGGCAGGAGACCGCTTCTCCGTGGGCTGCTTCGAGGTGGAAGCGGTGCATGTAAACCACTCCATCGCCTGCGCCGTGGCCCTGGCCATTCGCACCCCCGTGGGCATGGTGGTCCACACCGGAGACTTCAAGATCGATACGACCCCCGTGGGCTGCCCCATGACGGACCTGACCCGCTTCGGGGAACTGGGCAGGGAGGGGGTCCTGGCCTTGCTCAGCGACTCCACCAACGCGGAGCGGAAGGGGTTTTCCCCTTCGGAGCGCACCGTCGGCGCCGCGTTGGACGGCCTCTTCGACGGCTGCCCCAAGCGCATGATTGTCACCACCTTCGCTTCCAATGTATACCGCGTGCAGCAGATCATCACCCTGGCGGCGAAGCATGGGCGGAAAGTGGCCATCACCGGCCGCAGCATGGAGAACATGGTGGCGGCCTCCGTGGAGCTGGGGTATATCCAGCTGCCTCCGGATACCCTGGTGGAGATCGGCAGGATCAAGA
>CAMZJG010000239.1 GCA_947307505.1 uncultured Clostridia bacterium
TTATCCCTTCAGCTCCGTATATCTGCCCTCTTTCCGTGCGGGGGCTTTGGCTTCCCCGTCCGGCCAGCCCAGACAGAGGCCCAGGGTGAAGATCTCCCCTTCGCCGATGCCCAGCTTCTCCCGCCAGGGTGCGCCGGCGGGGGAGCGCATGAAGTCCCGGATGCAGCCGATCATCACCGTGCCCAGGCCCAGGGACTGGGCGGCCAGGCACATATTCTCCGCCACGATGCCGGAATCCATCTCCGTATAGGGGAAGTCCTTGGGGCCATAGAGGAAAAAGAACACGGGGGATTCATAGTCAAAGGGCAGCGGACGGGCAGTACGGCCACCGGATGCGGTGAAGTCCTCCCGCAGCTGCTTCCGCAGGGCGGGATCCCGGAGGCAGACGATCTTGATCTCCTGTTCATTCCGCGCCGTGGGGGCCCAGAGACCCGCGTCCACCACCGCCTGCACCAGTTCCTCCGGAACCGGGTCGGTCTTGTATTTGCGGATGCTCCGCCGATCCAGAATATCCTTTTGGGTGGGATTCATGGAAATACCTCCTTTGATGAAATGTTGTTCTGACCGAAGTATACCAAGGCGCACCGGGAATTGCAAGGCAAAAACCGGGGATTGTTTCACGTGAAACAATCGACAGAAAGAAAATCGTCGGCGTGAAAATGTTTCACGTGAAACAGTTGTTTTTTCCCGGTGCCCGTTGAAATCCGCAGAACAATGGGATATACTGATTTCGCTATGGGAAAGACGATCGCTTTATTCAACCAAAAGGGCGGGGTGGGAAAGACGACCACCTGCGTGAACCTGTGCTGCGCCCTGCATGATCTGGGCCTGCGCGTACTGATCGTGGACTGTGATCCCCAGGGTCACAGTACTTCCGGTATGGGCATCAATAAGGTCAACGCAGCGCCGAACACCTATCAGATGCTTCTGGAAGACGTTCCGGCGGAAAAAGCCATCCATAAAACGCCCTATGGCGACGTGATCCCCTGCAACAAGGATCTGTTCGGTTCCGGCCTCCTTCTGGGAGAGAAAGAACGAAGGGAATTCGTCCTGCGGGACGCCCTGGCGCCGGTGAAGTCCGCATATGATTATATTTTCGTGGATTGCCCGGCTCTGCTGGAGCTGCTCACCCTGAACGCCCTGTGCGCCGCGGATTCCATCCTGGTTCCGGTGCAGTGCGAATATCTGGCGCTGGAGGGGCTCAGCGAGCTCATGGGGACCGTCAAAATGGTCCGGCGCACCCTGAATCCGACCCTTGAGCTGGAGGGCGTCGTCCTCACCATGTACGACGGCAGAACGAATCTCAGCCTGCAGGTGGCGAACGCCGTCAAAAAACACATGAAACAATCGGTCTACAAGACGGCCATCCCCAGGAACGTGCGGCTCAGCGAGGCCCCCAGCCACGGGATGCCCGTCCTCCGTTACGACAGGAGCTCCCGGGGAGCGGAAGCCTACCGGGAACTGGCCCGGGAGTTTGTCGCGCGGAATCCGAAGGGAGGAGGCTGATATGGCAAAGAAAGGACTGGGCAGCGGCCTGGACGCCTTGTTCGGCAGCGACGCGGATCTGAAAGAGGACGCGGGCCTGCTGAATCTGCCCATCAGCAAAGTGGAACCGGCTGCGGATCAGCCCAGAGAACGCTTCGATCCCGAAGCCCTGGAAGATCTGGCGGATTCCATCCGGCAGCACGGCGTGCTGCAGCCCATCGCCGTCCGGGCGCTGGGCGGCGGATATTACCAGATCATCGCTGGAGAACGGCGGTGGCGAGCCGCCCGGGAGGCGGGTCTGGACACGATCCCCGTCCGGGTCATGGAGGCGGACGATCGGTCAGCCAGGGTGCTGGCCCTGGTGGAAAACCTCCAGCGGCAGGACCTGAACCCGGTGGAGCAGGCCAAGGGCCTGAACAGCCTGATGAAGGATTTCGGCCTGACCCAGGAGGCAGCTGCGGAGCAGGTGGGTTTTTCCCGGCCCGCCGTGGCCAACGCCCTGCGGCTGCTGAGTCTGCCGGAGGCGGTGCTGGCCATGCTGGAGGAGGGCAGCCTGACCTCCGGACATGCCCGGGCGCTGTTGGCCCTGGGGGATGAGGAGTCCATCTGCCGGACGGCGGAGCTGGTGGTGAAGGAAGAGCTGAGCGTCCGTCAGACGGAAGAGCTGATCAAACGCAGAAAAGCGGCCCCGAAGAAAAAGAAGGAATCCCCCCGCAGCATCTACGTGCGCGATCTGGAGGAACGACTGGGCAGCCACTGGAACCGGAAGGTGCGCATCACGGAAGGGAAGCGCCGGGGAAAACTGGAGATCGAATATTACGGCAACGAGGATCTGGACCGTCTGCTGGCGGCCATGAACGCCTCTCTGCCGGATTGAGGAGAGTTCGTCAATGCTGGATATCAGATTCGTGCGGGAGCATCCCGAAGAGGTCAGGGAGAATATCCGCAAAAAGTTTCAGGAGCAGAAGCTGCCCCTGGTGGACGAGGTGCTGGCCCTGGATGCGGAGCTCCGGGCGGTAAAAACGGAGGCGGACAGCCTCCGGGCCAGGCGGAACAGCCTGTCCAAGCAGATCGGCGTCCTCATGGGCCAGGCGAAGAAGGATCCCGCCAAGGCCGCGGAGGCGGAGGCGGTGAAGGCCCAGGTGGCGGAGCAGGCAGCCCGACTGGCGGAGCTGGAAGGGAAGGAGCCGGGACTGGAGGAGGAGCTCACCAAACGGATGATGTCGATCCCCCAGATGATCGATCCCAGCGTGCCCATCGGCCCGGACGACAGCCA
>CAMZJG010000240.1 GCA_947307505.1 uncultured Clostridia bacterium
GGTTTTTCTCTTCTTCTTCCGACGCTCATCCCGTATAATATGAACTTAGTGCGGCTGAAGCCGCCGGAAAAGAGGATGCAACATGAACGCCGTTTTATCCGTGGGAGTGGCGCTGCTGGCCGGCCTGCTCCTCACCCGTCTTTTTACCCGTCTGAAGCTGCCGGACGTGACCGCCTACCTGGTGGCCGGCGTTCTGGTAGGCCCCTATGTGCTGGGCAGACTGGGGATCCCCGGTCTGGGCTTCGCAACCGCGGAAGAAGTGGACGGGCTCCGGTTCCTCTCGGATATCGCCCTGGGCTTCATCGCCTTCGCCATCGGCAGCGAGTTCCGGCTCAGCAGTCTGAAGAAGATCGGGAAGCAGGCGGTGCTGGTAGGCATCGGTCAGGCAGTGTTCACCACGCTCCTGGTCTGCGTCTTTCTTTTCATCCTCCACCTGATCCTGGGGGAAAAGCTCCCGGTTCCCATGGTCCTCACCCTCTCCGCCATCGCCGCGGCCACCGCTCCCGCCGCCACCCTCATGGTGGTGCGCCAGTACAAGGCCAAAGGCGTGGTGACGGAAATGCTCCTGCCGGTGGTGGCCCTGGACGACGCGGTAGGCCTGGTGCTCTTTGCCGTGAATTTCGGCATCGCCATGGCCATGGTGAGCGGCACCGCCTCCCTGGGTTCCATGCTCCTGGCCCCGATCCTGGAGATCGTATTCAGCCTGGTTTTAGGCGCCCTGCTGGGCTGGTTTCTCACCTTCCTGGAGCGCTTCTTCAACTCCAACAAGAACCGCCTCTGCCTGATGACCGGCATCGTGGTGCTCTCCGTGGGTCTTTCCCAGCTGAAGTTCCATTTGGGCAGCGTCACAGTGGGCATGTCCCCCCTGCTTGTGTGCATGATGCTGGGCACGGTGTTCTGCAACGCCTGTCCCCTGTCCGAGGATCTGATGGAGCGGGAGGACCACTGGACCGCCCCCATCTACACTCTGTTCTTCGTCATCAGCGGCGCCGCTCTGCAGCTGGATGTGTTCCGGGACGTGGCCTGCGTAGGGATCGGCATCGTGTATATTCTCTCCCGCTGCCTGGGAAAATACTTCGGCGCCCGGCTGAGCACCAGCGCGACCCACTGTGATCCCCGGGTCCAGAAATATCTGGGCGTGGCTCTCTTCCCCCAGGCGGGAGTCGCCCTGGGCATGTGTCTCCAGGCCACCGCCTTGGGCGCCCAGGGTCAGCTGATCCGCAGCATCATCCTCTTCAGCGTGCTGATCTATGAGCTCACCGGCCCCATGTTGACCAAGATCGTTCTCACCAAGAGTGGAGATATCCAGCCCAAAAGCCCCGAAGTGGAACACCGCCGCCAGCTCAAGCTGGAAAGGGCGGAGGGCAAACACTGAGTATCGTCTTTCCCGCCGGGAAGGCTGCGGCCTTCCCGGTTTTTTGTTCCTTTCCGGCCTTTTCTCTTGCTTTCTCTCTGCCTTTGGGCTACAATACCAGCAGAATAAACAAATCAGGCCCTCTCTCCGGGCCGGAAAGAGGTTATCATGACGAAACGCAGCATGAGGCAGATGTATCTGGATATGCTGGAGGGGATCGAACCGGATTTCCTTTTGCAGTATTCCTATGGCCGCAACCCCTATTCAAAGCGGGACCCTCTGGTCATGGGCTACGGTCCTTCCGTCGTCCGCAGCAGGGAGAAGGGCAAGGATATCTGGGGCGTTTCCTACGTGTCCAACCGGGAGGCGGGTTTTGCCTCCCTCCCCGAGCCGGGCAACTTCATCCTGGACGATATCACCAAGTGGCGGGATGTGATCAAGGCGCCGGACATCTCCGGCGTGGACTGGGAGCAGATGGCCAAAAAGGATATGGAGCGGGCCGCCGAGTTCGGCATGGACCGGACCAAGTCCGCCGTGACCTATGGGATCCACATGGGCTATTTCCAGACCCTCATGGCTTTCATGGGTTTTGTGGAAGGCCTGTGCGCCATCCAGGAGGAACCGGAGGAGGTCTACGCTCTGTTCGACTATCTCTGCAGCTTCTATGAATCCGTCACGGAAAAATGCATCGACTACTATAAACCGGATATCATCCAGCTGACGGACGATATCGCCGCCTGGGCCATGCCCTTCGTCTCTCCGGATCAGTACCGCACCCTGATCAAGCCCTTCCAGGAGCGGGACGCCAAATTCGGAAACGACCGGGGCCTGCCCATCGCCATGCACTGCTGCGGCAAGTGCGACATGTTTGTGGAGGACTGGGTAGGTTTCGGCGTGCGGTACTGGGATCCTCCCCAGACCAGCAACGATCTGGCGGCGGTGCAGAAGAAATTCGGCAACCAGATCATCCTGGAAGGGTGCTTCGATATCCTTGGCGAGCTCATCAGCGAGAGCTGCACGGAGGAAACCTTCAAGGACGCCGTGCGCCAGGCCATCGACACATACTCTAAGGATGCCATCTTCGTCTTCAACCACTGGCTCTTCGGGGATCCAGACAACGAGCTGTTCAACCAGCGCAACCGCTGGATGACCGAGGTGGTGGAGGACTACGGTCTCCATTGCTACGGAGGCAGGGGCTGACCTGCTTTCCTGCCGACCCGACCGGACTGCCGCGCATGCGGCAGTCTCTCTTTTTCCTTGCCCCGGGCGGAAAAAGCGGGTATAGTATGCTCAGAATGATTTGCGGAGGCGTACCATGAGTGAATTTACCGTTTATCCCGGGTCTGTCCGCCCCCATGGCTGCGGCAAGGCCTATATGCTGCGGGACAATCAGGGCAAGGA
>CAMZJG010000241.1 GCA_947307505.1 uncultured Clostridia bacterium
GCGGAACCAGCCGTTATCCGCAATGGAGGCGTTCACGAAATAGAGGCTGTCCTCCACCACGGTGACGCCCTCCAGGGCGATCTTGGCGGCCACCACCGCCAGGGCGCTGGGCTCCTGGTAGATGGTCCCGGTGGCGGCGGGGGTGAACTGGACCCCGCAGCGGTCGTCAAAGACCACGCCGTAGACCGTGTTCGGCCAGGCCTTCCGGGCTTTCCGGTTCAGCACCACGTTCCCCACGCCGATCATGCCTTCCAGTTCCTCGATCCCGGCCTCCGCATAGATGATGTGGCTGAGCCAGTACAGCTCGGTCTCATCATAGAAATAATCCGCGCAGAGGATGGGAGAATAGTCTCCCTCCACCTGGACTTCTCCGGTATACTCGTCCCAGTTCACCTCCAGGCCGCAGGCCTTGGCCAGGGGCCGGAGCGGAACCATGAGCCGGTCCCGGAACAGGAAGCTGGTGCCGTTCAGATACAGGCAGCGGTCGTTGGCGGTGAGGTACCGTGCGCCTTCCTTCACGGTGAGATACAGGTTGGGAGCGGTAACGGTGGCTCTGTGCCGCTCTTCGTTCCAGGTGATGCTGTACTCGACGCCCAGGGAATCCATAAAGCTGCGCAGGGGAACGTAGGTCACGCTGTCCTGCAGGATCGCACCGGGGTCCTCGTTGATATGTACGCCTTTGATCATGACTTTCATTTCCGGATCCACCGCGGAGACCGGAACGAGCATCAGCGTCATGACCAGAAGGACGCAGATCACACGGGTCAAAAGATATCCGAAGCGCTTCAAAACGCTACACCTGCCTTATTTGTCGAATTCTGTCGAGGGGAAAAGGCTCGCACATCATACACCATCTTGTTTCTTTTGTCAACATTTTGTTTCTTTTTGTGGGGCATCGTAACGATTTCGTCACCCGTTTGACGGTTTTTTTGTTCCCTTTTGCCGCTTTTTCCCCGCTTGCGGCGCAGGCGGCAGGGGGATATAATGGGGAAAACGGGAGGGGAAGCCATGGTCAGCCTGAAGAAGCGTCATATCTACCTTATCATTATGCTTGTCCTGATCGGGGTATTCCATGCCCTGGCGGGGGTGCGCCCGGTGATGAACGCCGTTGCCGGGGGCACGCTGGTTCTGCGGCAGGCCCTGGGAAAGGCGGCCGACCTGTTCCCCTTCTCCCTGGCCGAAGCTCTCTGCTGCCTGGGGATCCTGCTCCTTCTGGCCTGGCTGGTCTGGACCATCGTCAGCGTCTGCCGCGCCGGGTCCCGGCGGCTGTTCCTCCTCTGGCGGCGGGTCTCCCTGCTGCTGGCGGTGCTCCTCACCCTGTACCTGATCCTGTGTCTCTTCCTGGGGGCATCCTACCGGGCGGACGGGTTCCGGGAGAAGAGCGGCCTCTGGGGGAGACCCACGGATATCGACAGTCTTTATGAGACCACCGCCCGGTTCGCGGAGGGGCTGCGGGAAACGGAAGACCGGGTGCCCCGTGATGAGGAGGGGCGGTTCGCCGCCTCCCTGGACGACGTGTTCTCCCGCTCGCCGGAGATCTACCGAGGCGCGGAGGCCGTCTTCCCCTTCCTGAAGCTGGAGGACCGGGAGCCCAAGCGGGTCTTCTTCTCCCGCTTCATGAGCCGCTTCAACTACACGGGCTTCTACTTCCCCTATACCGGGGAGGCCAACATCAACGTGGACCCGCCCGCCTGCCTGATCCCCGCTACCATCGCCCATGAAATGGCCCACCAGCGGGGCGTGGCCTCGGAGCAGGAGGCCAACTTTGTGGCGGTCCTGGCCTGCCTGGAGTGCGATGATCCCCTGTATATCTACTCCGGCTGGCTTTTCGGCTACGTCCATCTCTGCAATGCCCTGTACAAGGCGGACGCCGACCGGTACTATGAGCTGGCAGCCTCCCTGCCCGAGTCCGTCAAGGCGGACCTGTGGGCCAACAACGAATACTGGGCCCAGTTCGAAACCAGGGCCGCCAAGGTTTCCGAAAAGGTATACGATACCATGCTCAAAAGCTACGGCCAGGAGCTGGGGGTACGGAGCTACGGCGCCGTGGTGGACCTGCTCATCGCCTGGTATCAGGCGGGGATGCTGGAGCGGTAAACAGAGATGAATCGACGCCTGCGGAGTCGTGAATCGGCGTTCTTCCAGTAATAGTGCCTGGCGGCACATGAAATGCGCTGCGGCGCATGGGTTTGAATGAGGTGCGTTTCCCTCTTCTCCCATGCGCCGCAGCGCATTTCACGACGCAAAGCGTCAATCCATCCGATCGATCACACGATCAATCCAGCTGATTCCAAGCACGGTTTTCCTGTTCATATCAGCAGTTTCTTACTCCGCCATGAGCACTCCGTCCTTCATCCGCAGGACCAGGTCGGCGGTATCCGCCACCTCCGGATCGTGGGTGACCACGATGACGCAGCGGTTCTCCTCATGGGCCAGGCGGCGGAGGATCTCCATGACGATCTTCGTATTCTCCCCGTCCAGGTTCCCCGTGGGTTCGTCCGCCAGGAGCACGGGAGCGCCGGAGCACAGGCTCCGGGCAATGGCCACCCGCTGCTGCTCACCGCCGCTGAGAGCGGAGGGGAAACGCCTGTGCTTGCTCTCCTCGATCCCCACCTTCACCAGGGCCTCTGCCGCCCTGATCCGGGCCTCGTTTTCCGGGATGCCCTGCATCTCCATGGGGAGGCAGACGTTCTCCCGGACGGTCAGCAGGGGCAGCAGACAGAAGGCCTGGAAAATGATGC
>CAMZJG010000242.1 GCA_947307505.1 uncultured Clostridia bacterium
CGTCGTATCCCTCCAGCCGCCGGGCGAAAAACGCCCCCATGGGTTCCAGCGCCATAGAAGACCGCCGCCTTTCTGTATCGTATCGCACAAAGTATAGCATTCGGCACAGCGTTTTTGTCAACTGCTTCCGCGCTTGTATTTCCGATTCACCTGTGATAGAATACGGAAGCCGCCGGGGAGGTGCCCGGTGCGTTGCCGCGCCCGGATGGCGGGCGCGATCCTATGGGGAAAGGAAACTGCTATGTCAAGGCGTATGCTCGTTGTGCGCAATCCCCGGGCGGGAAGCTTCATCAGCCAGAATACCTTTCTGGAGGCCGCGGGGGTCATCTTCAAAAGCGATTACAACGTGTATGTATACAGCACCCAATGCCGGGGCGACGCCACCAGGATCGTCGCGGAGGAGGGAGCGAATTACGACTGCATCGTCGCCTTCGGGGGGGACGGCACACTCAACGAGGTCATCAATGGGCTGATGCGCCTGCCGGAGCGTCCGGTGCTGGGCTATATCCCCGCCGGCACCACCAACGATTTCGCCGCAGGCCTGGGCCTTTCCAAAAACCCGGTGAAGGCGGCGGTCACGGTGCTGGAGGGCGAGGTGCGGGAGCTGGACGTGGGCTGCTTCTGCGAAGACCGGTACTTCTCCTATGTGGCCTCCTTCGGCTCCTTTACCCAGGTCGCCTATTCCGCGCCCCAGGACGCGAAGAACATTCTGGGCTATGCGGCCTATCTGCTGGAGGGGATCAAGTCCCTGTCCGAGGTGAAGCCGTACGCTCTGCGTATCCGGGCGGCGGGGGAGGAGTACACCGGGAAATTTATCTTCGGCGCCGTATCCAATGCCCTGAGCGTGGGCGGTATGGTGAAATTCGATTCCGCCATGGTGGATCTGTCAGACGGCCTCTTTGAGATCCTGATGATCCGGTACCCTCAGAACCTGGCGGATCTGCAGAAGATCCTTCATGATCTGGCCACCCACCACTACGATTCCGATCTGATCCTGTATTTCAAGGCGGAAGAGGTCACGGTGGAGAGCGATGAGCCCATCGCCTGGACGGTGGACGGCGAGATGGGGGGCACCACGGCGGAGGCTCGGGTGAGGAACTGTCATCGGGCGATCCGCATCCTGAAGCCTGAGGAGGAAGAACATGCTTAGTATACGGGATCTGACCTACCACGTCCATGACGACGGGGGCGACAAGGATATCCTGAGGAATGTGAATCTGGATGTGGAGGACGGCCGCTTCATCGTCATCACCGGTCCCAACGGAGGCGGCAAGACCACCCTGGCCAAGGCCATCATGGGCCTGGTGCAGAACGTGACCGGCTCCATCGTGTATCAGGGACAGGAACTGATCGGTCTGAGCGTCACGGAGCGGGCAAAGCTGGGGGTGAGTTATGCGTTCCAGCAGCCGCCCCGCTTCAAAGGCCTGCAGGTGACGGAGCTGCTCAGCATCGCCGCCGGGAAGAAGCTCAGCGCCGCGGATTGCTGCAATTATCTCACCAAGGTAGGCCTGTGCACCGAGGATTATCTGGATCGGGAGATCGACGCCTCCCTCTCCGGAGGCGAGGTGAAGCGCATCGAGATCGCCTCTCTCCTGGCCCGGAACGCCTCCCTGATGATCTTTGACGAGCCGGAGGCGGGCATCGACCTGTGGAGCTTCTCCCGCCTGACCCAGACCTTCGAGGCCATCCATAAGCGGAGCGAGAGCACCATGATCGTCATCTCCCACCAGGAGCGGATCATCCGCCTGGCGGACGAGGTGGTCCTGGTGGCCGGGGGAGAGATCACCGCCCGGGGCGGGTTTGAGGAGATCATCCCCATGCTGGAGCTGAGCGGGGACTGCACCGTTCAGAAGGGCGAGTAAGGCCCGGGAAAGGAAAGAGAGATATGCCGAAGAAGCTCAGCACCATGGAACTGAATCTGCTGCGGCAGATCGCAGGCCTGCATAAGGTCCCCGAGGGGGCCTATAATATCCGGGATAACGGCGAGAGCGCCGGTCGGGGCACCACGGCGAACATCGATATCGTCACCAAGACGGACAAGCCCGGCATCGACATCATCGTCAAGCCCGGCACAAAGAACGAGAGCGTGCATATCCCGGTGATCATTTCCAAGACCGGGTACAGCGAGCTGGTGTACAACGATTTCTTCATCGGGGAGGACTGCGACGTCCTCATCATCGCCGGCTGCGGCATCCACAACAGCGGCTGCGACGTGGCCCAGCATGACGGCGTCCACACCTTCCACATCGGCAAAAACTCCAGGGTGAAATACGTGGAGAAGCACTATGGGGAAGGGGAAGGCACCGGGGAAAAGATCATGAATCCCAAGACCGTGGTCTACCTGGCGGAGGGCGCCTCCATGGAGATGGATACCACCCAGATCCGGGGGATCGACAGCACCAAACGGGAGACAAACGTGGAGGCTGCCGCCGGGGCGGAGATCGTGATCCTGGAAAAACTCCTCACCCACGGGAAGCAGGAGGCTTATTCGGATATGGATATCCAGCTGAACGGGGAGGATTCCAAGGCCAGGGTCATCTCTCGCAGCGTGGCTCAGGAGGATTCGAAGCAGGTCTTCCATCCCAACGTCACGGGCAACGCCCGCTGCTTCGGCCATGTGCAGTGCGACACCATCATCATGGGGAACGCCCGGGTCCAGTCCATCCCCGCCATCACGGCGAACCATGTGGACGCCCAGCTCATCCATGAGGCGGCCATCGGCCGCATCGCCGGGGA
>CAMZJG010000243.1 GCA_947307505.1 uncultured Clostridia bacterium
GTCCACACCAGGCAGTCCTCCTCGGGAACGCCGATCTCCCGTCCCAGGCGGGCCAGAGCGTCCATCAGGCGCACGGTATAGGCGTTCATATCCGGGCAGGCCAAGGGGAATCCCACATAGAAATAGGAGGCGTCCTCCCAGCCGGTCTCCACCGGCCCCTGGTTCTCCCAGACACCGTCCTTGTCCAGGTCACGGAAGTTGAAGAAAAACTCCACCCACCGGACCATATGTTCGTACAGGTCCTTTTTCTCCGCCTTGCTGATCTTACTCAGGTCACAGTGATCCATGAGCCATTCCAGCGCGACCCCCTGGAAGGGAGGCTTCATGCCCATACCGGTGGTGCTGCGGAAGGAAATGGAGTCTTTGATCCTCCCGTTGGCGTCCTGCTCGTCGAAGCTGGAGCGGAGGATATTCCAGGCCAGCTTCGGATCCCGGCTGAGGAAGATGGCCTGCATGGCCTGTTGCCAGCCGAATGCGCTTTCAAAGATGATCCGCATCATGTTTACCATGGTGTGCTGGTATGCGTTCTCCCCGTCCGGATCCTGCATGAGGCTCCAGGTATTCCACAGGGCTTGACGGCGCATGGGCTCGAACTCCGCCGGAAGACTGGGACACACTGCCTTGCAGAAGGTGTCGAACTCCTTCTGCACCGCCTTCACCGCGGCGGCATATTTCGGATAGTCCTTCAGCGGCCGGGCCTTCGGGTCGACGCTGAATTCCTCGATGGCGAAGGAAATCACGCCCTTTGCATCCGGATTCAGGAGCAGGGCTCCGCCGGGCAGCATGGAAACGGTCCCCTTGAAGGGCACCACGAGCCCGGTATTATCCCCGAAGGGGAAGCGCCAGGTTCCGTCCCCCAGCTCCAGTGCGCCGGCGCCGAAGGCGCCGCGCTGAGGCGTCAGGCGCAGGCTCAGGCCGTCCTTGCCCTCTCCCAGGATCAGCTTCCGCTCCCCGATGCAGAAACGGACGCTGCCCTTCTGGCTTTCCAGGATCACTTCTGCCTCGGTAGTGGAGATCACCGTGGGCAGCTTCTGACCGCGGTCCATCAGCTCCAGGGCTACCTGACGGCATCCGTTCTGGGAGCCGAAAGCGGCGGCATTGACGCCGCCCCGGCAGGTCATGAGATACAGCGTATTTTTGCCATACTGACTATCCCCGTTATTGGCGTTGGCAAAGGCCATATCGCTCCCGCGGCGGGAGAAAGGCGCGCTCAGGGGATCCACAAAACACTTGCTTTCCAGCATATTCTTACACTCCTTTATGTAATTTGTTTGTTTTCATCGTTTGGGTCTGATCCGGCTCTTCAGGTGCTCGTCGTGCAGCAGCTCCTTGCTGTCCCGCTGACCGGACTCATACCAGGTGAAGCAGGCCAGAGCTGCCGTGAGCACATAATAGATGCCGGCACAGACCGCAAAGCTGCCGCCGCCGCTCTGGTACAGGGCAAGAAGGCTCTCCCCCACCAGCCGCACGGCAAACACCAGGGGCAGAAAACGGAGATTCGCCGGCTTGAGCCCCCCCTCCATGCTGTACCAAAGAAGGCGGGCGGCGCAGACGGAGAGGACCAGCAGGCAGAGATAGTCTACTGCGCTGAGCCAGTACATCCGCGGCGCAGACTCCGCCAGAAGCCGCAGCTGGGCTTCCAGCGCCGGAGCCTCCTCCGCTCCCACGCCTTCCAGCACGGTCTCCAGTCCATCCCGATTGACGCTCAGGGCGTTCAGCAGGCGGAAAAGAGCGTTGAAAGCACCCAGGTAAAGCAGATCGAAGAGCCGGTATCCCAGGCCGAAGCCGATGGGCACCCGCACGGTGCGCCGGGCCTCCGGCCTTCCCCGACGGAGAAACCAGAGGCTGAACCAGCAGCCGCCCACCTCCACCAGGGCAATGACCAGCCCGCGGAGCAGGGCATAGCTCCAGGGGTTCATCTCCTCCCTCCGGCTGTCCGGTACCAGGAGTCCCAGGAAAAACCCGGTGATCAGATAACCGAAAAGGAAAAAGGCGGCCAGCCCGCCCAGCATGCCGGTATGATCCAGCTTGCGCCGGTATACGAACCATACGTAATACAGCGCGGGGGCCAGCATACAGAAGCAAAACAGAAAGCTCAGCGCGGTGATCAGCGGCTCGGGAAAAACCAGGGTCTGTGCACTTGCCAAGGAAATACCTCCCATTTGCAACCGCGGGCGGCCTGATGGCCGCCCGCAGAATACAGTTTATCGTATTATGGTCAGCGGAAGATCCGCAGGATATCGCTGAAGTCTTTGTCCTCGTCCGCGACGGGGGCGGCCTTTTCCGGCGCAGGGGCGGGCGCTTTGTCCTCCCCCTTCTTCGCTCCGGCCTGAGGACCATCCTCAAAGCAGGTGGCGATGATGACCACCCGGATCTCATCCTCCATGGTCTCGTCGAAGGCGGCGCCGAAGATGATATTGGCATCGGGATGGGCAGCTTCCTGCACCAGGCCGGCGGCCTTTTCCACTTCTTCCAGCGCCATATCCATGGAACCGATGATGCTCACCAGAACGCCCTTGGCCCCATCGATGCTGGTCTCCATCAGGGGGCTGGTGACGGCCATCTTCGCCGCCTCTTCCGCCTTGTTCTTCCCGCTGGCGTGACCGACGCCCATATGAGCATAACCCGCATCCTTCATGATGCAGGTCACGTCGGCAAAGTCCAGGTTGATGAAGCCGGTGTTCTTGAT
>CAMZJG010000244.1 GCA_947307505.1 uncultured Clostridia bacterium
CCTGGAGGTGGAGTTCCGGGAGGCGCCTGCCCCCGTGGTGCTGAGCACCGCGGAGGAACGGATCGCGGAGCAGTATCATCTGGCCCGGGTGGATATCCGTCCCCTGCTGGCCGCCGCGCCGGAAACAAAAGACAAGGCCGCAAAAAGCGGCCCGAAGCCCGGAAAAGTCATATATGGGAAAAAGGTCACGGGCCATCCCGTGCCCATCGGCGACCTCACCCCGGAATCCGGCCGGGTGACGGTGGAGGGGGAAGTTTTCGGCCGGGAGGTGAAGGAGGTCCGGGGCGGCAGCCATGTCTTCTCCTTCAACGTTACGGATCATACCGGCAGCCTTCACGTTACCCGTTTTCTGAAGGCAGAGGAAGGCAAGGATCTGGAGGCGGTGCAGAACGGGATGTATCTGCTCCTCTCCGGCACGGTGAGCTATGACCGCTGGCACGGGGATATCGCCATGGAGCCCCGGAACATCCAGCTCATGGAAAAGCCCCGGCGGGAGGACAAGGCCTCCGGCGGCAAGCGGGTGGAGCTGCATATGCACAGCCGCTATTCCCAGCTGGATGCCCTGACGGATATCTCCCAGATGGTGGCGGCCGCCGCCCGCTGGGGCCATCCCGCCGTGGCCCTCACGGACCACGGGGTGCTCCAGGGATTCCCGGAGCTGTGCAATGCCGGGAAGAAAAACGGCATCAAGGTCATCTACGGGGTGGAGGGCTACTTCATCAACGATGTGGACGACCGTCTGGCGGTCACCGGTCCCGGGGACGCGGATTTTCACGACCCTTACGTGGCTTTCGACCTGGAAACCACCGGCCTTCACGCGGATCGGGACCGGATCACGGAGATCGGCGCCGTACTCATGCAGGACGGGAAAGAGCTGGACCGGTTCCAGACCTTTTCGGATCCGGGGATCCCCATCCCGGCGGAGGTGACCCGGCTCACGGGCATCCGGGATGAGGACGTGGCAGGCGCGCCTTCGGAGGAAGCGGCGGTTCGGGCCTTTCTGGATTTCGCCGGGGACCGCGTCCTCTGCGCCCATAACGCGGACTTCGACCTGGGTTTTCTGTCGGAGGCCTGTAAACGATATGGTATCCCCTTCGACCCCACCGGCGTGGACACCCTGATCCTCTCCCAGAGCCTCCTGCCCATCAAGAAACACAGTCTGGATTCCGCCGCTGGCTACCTGGGCCTGCCGGAATTCCGGCACCACCGGGCTTCGGACGACGCCGCCACCTGCGGTCTGCTGCTGAATGCCTTTTATGACCGGCTCCGGCCCAAAGGGGCAAAGAAACTCAGCGACCTGGGTCCCATCATCTCCGCTCTGCGGAAGGACTACGACGGCCGGCGGCAGCCCAAACACATCATTCTTCTGGTGAAGGAACAGCAGGGGATCCGCAATCTGTACGAACTGGTGTCCCGGGCCCACCTGGAGCATTTCAAAAAGTATCCCATCATCCCCAAAAGCCTGCTCATGACTCTGCGGGACGGGCTGCTCATCGGCGCCGCCTGCGAGAGCGGAGAGTTTTTCAAAGCCGTCACCTCCCGGCGGAGCGACCGGGAGCTCAAGCGCATCGCCTCCTTCTACGATTTTCTGGAGATCCAGCCCCTGTGCAACAACGCTTTTCTTCTGCGGAACGGCACCGCCGGAAGCGAGGAGGAGCTGCGGGAGTACAACCGCCGGGTGCTGCGCATCGCGGACGAACTGGGCAAGCCCGTCTGCGCCACGGGAGATGTGCACTTTCTGGACCCCACGGACGAGGTCTTCCGGCGCATCCTCCTGAGCAACAAATATACAGACTGCGACGAGCCCCTGCCCCTGTATTTCAAGACCACGGACGAAATGCTGGCGGAGTTCGCCTACCTGGGGGAGGACCGGGCCCGGGAAGTGGTGATCGATAATCCCGTCCGGATCGCAGAGAGCATCCAGGAGGTGGCGCCCCTGCCGGAAGGGCTGTTCCCTCCGAAGATCGAAAACTCCGAGCAGCAGCTGAAGGACCTGTGCTACGAGAAGATGCACCGTCTCTATGGGGACGAACCCCCCGCCCTGGTGAAGGAGCGGATGGAGACGGAGCTGAACAATATCTGCTCCCGGGGCTACGACGTGATCTATATGTCCGCCGTAAAACTGGTGCAGAAATCCAACGCCGCGGGCTACCTGGTGGGCTCCCGGGGCAGCGTCGGCTCTTCCCTGGTGGCGTACATGTCCGGCATCACCGAGGTGAACGCTCTGCCCGCCCACTACCGCTGCCCCAACTGCCGCCATGTGGACTTTGAATCCGGAGAGGGCTATGCCTGCGGCGTGGACCTGCCGGACGCTCTGTGCCCCGTCTGCGGGACGCCCTATGTGAAGGACGGTTACCAGATCCCCTTTGAGACCTTCCTGGGCTTCGGGGGCGACAAGGTCCCGGATATCGACCTGAATTTCTCCGGAGAGTACCAGGCCCAGGCCCATCGGGACACCATCGAGCTTTTCGGCGCAGATCACGTGTTCCGGGCGGGCACTGTGGGCACCATTGCGGAGAAGACCGCCTTCGGCTATGTGAAGAAATACATGGAGGAGCGGGGACGGCAGGTCTCCAAGGTGGAGGAAAACCGCCTGGCGGCGGGCCTCACCGGGGTCAAGCGCACCACGGGCCAGCATCCCGGCGGTCTGGTGGTCATCCCCCAGGACAAGAGCATCTA
>CAMZJG010000245.1 GCA_947307505.1 uncultured Clostridia bacterium
GCCCCGGGAGCAGACGCGGCAGATGCTTTTTCTGATTTCGATTCCCATGGTATTCCCTTCTTCTTTCTCAATAGGTCCAGTGGATCAGGCTCTTTTTGACCCGGCTGACCAGAATGTCGATCAGGGTAGTCACAAAGCCGACGACGACGATGCCGGCCAAAACGCAGCGGTAATCCGCAAAGCTCTTGTATTTCTCGATAAAGTAGCCGATACCCAGGTTGATGCCCAGCATCTCCGCGCCGCTGAGACACATGAACGCACCCCGAAGGCTCCCGGAAATGCTCTGGATGATACCGGGCAGGCAGTAGGGAAAGATGACCTTGAAGAGCATCCCCACGGTGCCGACGCCCATGGTCCTGGCCGCCTCGATGATGGAGGGGTCGATCTGACCTACCCGGCTCACCGTGCCCTGGAAGGTGGGCCAGAACACGGCGAAGAAGATCACCGCGATGGCCGCCTGCCGGAAGGTGGACAGGAGCATGATGAGGTAGGCGGAAAACATGAGGGGCGGGATCAGTGTGATGACCTTGGAGACGGGCAGCAGGACTTCCCGGATACGGGGCACCCAGCCCGCCAGCAGGCCCAGGACCGTGCCGAACACAGCGGCTGTCAGGAAACCCCAGAAGAGCAGCCGCAGGGAACCCCAGACGTCCGCCAGGATCTCCTTCGGCTTTTCCACATACACATGGAACAGGCCCTCCGGCGACGGGATCAGCAGATCATTATGGACAAGTCCCAGCTTGAAAGACAGCTCCCACAGGAGGAAAAAGCCAAAGAGGAGGACGGCGATATCCGACGTGCTCTTTTTCTTCGCCGCCAGGAGATACAGGGTATAGGTCACAAAAGCTGCAGAAAGCACGACGACGTAGGCGCCGCTGTCATAGTACCGGGAATGTGCGGAGTAGTAGGGCAGGGTCAGGGCCAGGATCACATTGAGGACAAAAAGTGCCGCCGCCAGGATGAATTCCGGCCACTGCCTGCCGCCGTTTTTGAAGAAGTCTTTCACAGCGCCACCCCCGCGTCGATAGTCTCCTCCACCTGGTCATAGAAAGCCATGATGAGCTGGCGGTGGAGCTTTTCATATTCCTCCGTGCGGATCAGTTCCTCCCGCACCCTGGGGTGGGGCAGGCTGACCGGAAGGGTGTTCCGTATCCTCCCCGGCGCCATCACCACGATCCGGTCCGCCAGCAGGATGGCCTCGTCCAGGTCGTGGGTCACGAATACCACCGTCCGCCTGTGCTCCACACAGAGCCGGGAGACCAGCTCCTGCAGCTCCAGGCGGAGCTTGGGGTCGATGGCGCCGAAGGGCTCGTCCAGCAGGAGGACCTCCGATTCCAGAGCCAGCGCGCGGGCCACGGCCACCCGCTGCTTCATGCCGCCGGAGAGCTGGCTGGGATAGCGGTCGGCGGCGGCGGTGAGCCCCACCTGTTCCACATAGCGGAGGGCCAGGGCTTCCCGCTCCTTCCGGCTGTATTTCTTCCCGCTCTGCCGGATGCCGAAGAGCACGTTTCCCTTCACGGTGAGCCAGGGAAACAGGGAATACTGCTGGAACACCACCGCCCGGTCGATCCCAGGTCCTTTGATGGGCTTTCCATTCAAGGTGATTTCGCCGCTGCGGGGGCGCTGAAGGCCGTTCAGCAGGCTGAGCAGCGTGGATTTCCCGCAGCCTGAGGCCCCCAACAGGCAGATAAACTCCCCTTCCCGGATCTCCAGGCTCACGTTCTGCAGCGCAGGAAAGGCTTTTTTCTCACTCACATAGTCAAAGCTGACGTTTCGGATGGCGATCTTGGGTTCAGCGGTGGTCATAGTCATCACTCCTGCGGTCAATCGTACAGGGCCGTGGTCAGATAGCGCTCTCCGCCGTCCGGCAGGATCAGCACGATGTTCTTGTCCTTGTATTCCGGCCGGAGAGCCAACTGCTCCCCGGCAGCCAGAACCGCGCCGGAGGAAATGCCGGCCAGCACGGCATCCTGTCTCGCCAGCTCCGCGGAAGCCCGCAGAGCGGCAGCGGTGGATACGGCAATGACCTCGTCATAGATCTCGGTGTCCAGGGTGGCGGGGATGAACCCCGCCCCCAGGCCCTGGATGCCATGGACGCCGGACCGGCCTTCGGAGAGGACCGGAGAATCCTTCGGCTCCACAGCCACGATCTTCAGGTCGGGATTCCGCTCCTTGAGGTATTTACCTGCGCCGGAGATGGTTCCGCCAGTGCCCACGCCCGCCACCAGGACGTCCACATTGCCGTTGGTATCCTTCCAGATCTCCGGGCCGGTGGTTTCATAGTGGGCGCGGGGATTTGCCTCGTTGGTGAACTGGCCGGGGATAAAGCTGTGGGGAATCTCCCCGGCCAGCTGTTTTGCCTTTGCGATGGCAGCCTTCATGCCGCCGCTGCCGTCGGTGAGCACCACCTCCGCGCCGTAGGCTTTGAGCAGCTTCCTGCGCTCCAGACTCATGGTGTCCGGCATGACGATGATGAGCCGGTAGCCCTCCGCGGCTGCGGCGACGGCCAGGCCGATGCCGGTGTTGCCGCTGGTAGGCTCGATGATGACGCTGTCCTTCTTGAGAAGGCCCTTCTCCTTCGCGTCCCGGATCATATAGAGGGCGATGCGGTCTTTCAGGCTGCCCGCCGGGTTGTAGGATTCCAGCTTCGCCAGCAGATTTGCCTGCA
>CAMZJG010000246.1 GCA_947307505.1 uncultured Clostridia bacterium
TCCAGCGAAGTGCGCCGGGGCAGCCTCACCGCCATCGGGGCCGTTTCCCCTCCCGGCGGCGATACCTCCGAGCCCGTCAGCCAGGCCACCCTGCGCATCGTGAAGGTGTTCTGGGGCCTGGATTCCGGCCTGGCTCACGCCCGGCACTTCCCCGCCATCAACTGGCTGAACAGCTACTCCCTGTATATGGATAACCTCCGGGGCTGGTTTGAGAAGAACCTGGGCCGGAGCTTCCTGGAAAACCGGGCCAAGGCCGTGGCCATCCTCCAGCAGGAAAGCGAGCTCCAGGAGATCGTCAAATTGGTGGGACAGGATTCCCTCTCCCCCGCGGACCGGCTCACCATGGAGACCGCCAAGATGATCCGGGAGGACTACCTCCAGCAGAACGCCTTTGTGGACATCGACAACTACTCCTCTTACGACCGCCAGTCCATCCTCCTGGATATCATCCTCCAGTACGACGCCCAGTGCCGCCGGGCCATCGCCGCCGGGGCGGACCTGGGGAAGCTGATCTCCATCGAGGTCCGGGACCGGATCGGCCGCGCCAAGTCCGTGCCGGAAGAGGAATACCCCACCGCCTACTCCGCCATCGCTGCGGATATGGCGGAACAGATCAAGGAGGCGGCGCAGCATGATTAAGGAATACCGCACCATACGCGAGATCTCCGGCCCTCTGATGGTGGTCAAGAACGTGGAGGGCGTCACCTACGACGAACTGGCGGAGATCGAGCTCCCCAACGGGGAGACCCGCCGCTGCAAAGTGCTGGAGGTGGACGGCGACCGCGCCGTGGTCCAGCTCTTCGAGAGCTCCACCGGCATCAACCTGGCGGAGAGCAAGGTCCGCTTCCTGGGCCACGGCATGCAGCTGGGCGTCAGCCCGGATATGCTGGGCCGGGTCTTCGACGGCATGGGCCGCCCCATCGACGGGGGCCCCGAGATCCTGGCGGAGGAATATCTGGATATCAACGGCCTCCCCATGAACCCCGCCGCCCGGGACTATCCCTCCGAGTTCATCCAGACGGGCATTTCCGCCATCGACGGCCTGAACACCCTGGTCCGGGGCCAGAAGCTGCCCATCTTCTCCGGCTCCGGTCTTCCCCACGCCAGCCTGGCGGCCCAGATCGCCCGGCAGGCCAAGGTGCTGGGCTCCGGGGAGCAGTTCGCCGTGGTCTTCGCCGCCATCGGCATCACCTTTGAGGAATCGGAGTACTTCGTGAACGAGTTCCGGCGCACCGGCGCCCTGGACCGCACCGTGCTCTTCTCCAACCTGGCCAACGACCCCGCGGTGGAACGCATCAGCACCCCCCGCATGGCACTGACCGCGGCAGAATACCTGGCCTTCCAGCAGGATATGCACGTGCTGGTCATCCTCACGGACATCACCAACTACGCCGAAGCCCTCCGCGAGGTCTCCGCCGCCCGGAAGGAAGTCCCCGGCCGCCGCGGCTATCCCGGCTACCTGTACACGGACTTCGCCTCCATCTACGAGCGGGCCGGCCGCCGGAAGGGAAAGAAGGGGAGCATCACCATGATCCCCATCCTCACCATGCCGGAGGACGACATCACCCACCCCATCCCGGACCTGACGGGATACATCACCGAGGGGCAGATCATCCTCTCCCGGGACCTGTACCTGAAGAACATTCTGCCCCCCATCGACGTGCTCCCCAGCCTGAGCCGTCTGAAGGACAAGGGCATCGGCGAAGGCAAGACCCGGGAAGACCACTCCGGCACCATGAACCAGCTCTTTGCCGCTTACAGCGCGGGCAAGGACGCCAGCGAGCTCATGACTATCCTGGGCGAGGCCGCCCTTTCCGATACGGACAAGCTCTACGCCAAGTTCGCCGAGGCCTTTGAAAAGGAATACGTGGGCCAGGGCCAGAGCACCGACCGCAGCATCGAGGACACCCTGGATATCGGCTGGAAGCTTCTGTCCATCCTGCCCAAGAGCGAGCTGAAGCGCATCAAGCTGGAGTACATCGACAAGTATCTGCCCAAGCAGGAGGGTTAAGGCATGGCCATTTCGTCGGAAGTAAAGCCGACCCGCATGGAGCTGAAGCGGACCAAGAACCGGCTCCAGACCGCCGTCCGGGGGCACAAGCTGCTGAAGGACAAGCGGGATGAGCTCATGCGTCAGTTCATGCTGGTGGTCCGGGAAAACAAGGCCCTCCGCCAGCGGGTGGAGTCCGGCCTGGAGGAGGCCATGGGCGCCATGTCCAAGGCTTCCGCCCTCATGAGTCCCGAGATCCTGGAGCAGAGCCTCCTGTTCCCCAAGCAGGGGGTGGAGGTGGACCTGACCCGGAAGAACGTCATGAGCGTATATATCCCCCAGTATTCCTTCCGCACCCGTACCGGAGCCGCGGCGGACATCTACCCCTACGGCTACGCCCAGACCTCCGGCGAGCTGGACGAGGCCATCGACCGGCTGAGCCAGGTGTTCCAGGATATGCTGGAGCTGGCCCGGGCGGAAAAGAGCATGCAGCTCATGGCCGCGGAGATCGAGCGCACCCGGAGGCGGGTCAACGCCCTGGAGTACGTCATGATCCCCCAGATGCAGGAGACCATCCGGTACATCACCATGAAGCTGGAGGAGAACGAGCGCAGCACCACCACCCGTCTCATGAAGGTGAAGGATCAGCTGCTGAAGGAAGCCCACAACTTCGATTA
>CAMZJG010000247.1 GCA_947307505.1 uncultured Clostridia bacterium
TGATCATCTACTGCATCATGGCGGAGGCCAGCATCGGCAAGCTCTTCATCGCCGGGATCCTTCCCGGGATCATGATGGCAGTGCTCTGCATGGCCACCATCATCATTCAGGTGCTGCATAACCCGGCTCTGGCGCCCAAGGGGGAGAAGTATTCCTGGAAGGAGCGGCTCATTTCCCTGAAGGGACTCATCGGCGTGGTGATCCTTTTCGGCATCGTCCTGGGCGGAATGTTCTCCGGCGTCTTCTCCGTGAACCAGTCCGCCGCCATCGGCGCCTTTCTGGCCCTCATCATCATGATCGTGAACATGTGTCTGCAGCACAGTTTCACCTGGAAGGAATTCTGGGGCAAATTCAAGGACGCCATGTGGACCACCATCCGCACCTTTGCCATGACCTTCCTGATCATCATCGGAGCCAGCCTCTTCTGCAAGTTCCTCACCATCACCCAGATCCCCATGCGCCTGGCTGCCTACATCGGCGGGCTGAACGTATCCAAGTATGTCATCATCGCCCTCATGACTCTGGTCTATCTCTTCCTGGGCATGATCATGGACGAGCTGCCCATGATCATGCTGACGGTCCCCATCTTCTGGCCCATCGCCAAAGCGCTGGGCTTTGACGTGGTCTGGTTCGGGATCTATATCATCCTCAGCATGGAGCTGGGCGCCATTTCTCCCCCGGTGGGACTGAACTGCTTTATTATCTCCGGCGTAGCCAAGGATGTACCGTTGGGCACCATATACAAAGGCGCTCTGCCCTTTATGCTGACCATTTTCGTGGGCATCGCCCTGCTGGCAGCCTTCCCCCAGATCGCCCTGGTGCTGCCCAACCTGATGAAGTAGGAGGCGACGAAAATGGAAAAAGTTCAGAAATTCAATGCCGGCGTTCACCGCTTCACCCAGGCCATCGCCCTCATCAGCTTTGTCTGCGTGCTCCTCATGATGCTCATGAACGTGGCGGACGTGATCATGGGCTATCTGTTCCAGACCCACATTCTGGGGGCCTATGAGCTGACCCAGCGCATGCTCATGTGCGCGGTTTTCACCGCCTTTGCCTATGGTCAGAGCAAGAAATCCCACATCAACATGACCATCATCATCGTCCATTTTCCCCGGCCCCTGCGTTTCATCATCTTTACCCTCATGGGGATTCTTTCCGTGCTGGCCGCCGGGGCCATGACCTACGCCGCTGCGGTGCAGACCGGGGTAGCCGTCAGTACAGGCTATATGACAGAGGTATTATATATTCCCCTCTGGCCCTTTTATGTGATCGAGACCGCGGCTATGGGGATCTTCACCCTGGCCCTGATCTACGATACGATCCTCAGCGTCATTGCCATCTTCCGGGAGGATTATGCACAGATGATCCAGGCGGATTGGTCTTGACGAAATCTCGAACAGGAGGCAGATCCTATGGAACACAACTGGAAAAACGTGCCCAAGCTTGGCTTCGGGCTGATGCGCCTCCCCATGCTGGGAGACAAGGTGGATATCGAACAGTTCAAGGTGATGGCGGACAAATTTCTGGAGGCGGGCTTCACCTACTTCGACACCGCCTACGGCTATATCAACGGTCAGTCTGAAGCCGCTTTCAAAGAGGCCGTGATCAAACGGCATCCCCGGGACAGCTTCACCATCGCCACCAAGCTTCCCGCCTGGGCAGGGGCAAACAACGCAGAAGAAGCCAAACAGATGTTCTGGACCTCTCTGGAACGCACCGGAGCGGGATACTTCGATTTTTATCTGCTGCACAATGTGAGCGCCGAACGCAAAAAGGTCTTCGATGCATACGGCATCTGGGACTTTGTCCAGGAGCGGAAGAAGGAAGGTCTCATCCGCCACGCGGGCTTCTCCTTCCATGACACCGCGGACGTGCTGGATAAGGTCCTCACTGAGCATCCCGAGGTGGATTTCATCCAGCTCCAGATCAACTACGCGGACTGGGACGACAATTCCGTTCAGTCCCGTCTCTGCTGGGAAACAGCAAGAAAGCACGGCAAACCCGTTGTGATCATGGAGCCAGTGAAGGGCGGCACCCTGGCCAACCTTCCGCAGGAGGTGCAGAAGCCCTTCCGGGACGGCGGTCTGGAACCCGTGGAGGCCGCGCTCCGCTTCGCCGCCTCGCTGGATGGGATCATCACCGTCCTCAGCGGCATGTCCACCCTGGAGCAGATGGAGCAGAATCTGAAGTTTATGAAGCCCTTCAAGCCCCTGGATGACCGGGAGCGGGGCCTCATCGACGAAGCGCTGGAGGCCCTGAAAGCCAGGCCCGGCATTCCCTGCACCGCCTGCAGATACTGCGAAAAGGGCTGCCCCCAGAATATCGCCATTCACCAGGTCTTCGCCGCCCGGAACACGGAGCTGGTATACGGCGACCTCAAAGGAGCGAAGATGGCCTACCGTCTTGCTCTGATGCAGGGCGGCCGTCCTTCCGGCTGTGTGGCCTGCGGCCAGTGCGAACGGGCCTGCCCTCAGAAGATCCGCATCATCGACGAGCTGAAAAACGCCGTCATGGACTACGAGGAATAAGTTCTCCCTGAGAAAAAAACCAGCTGCGGCCATGTGCCGCAGCCGGTTGCAGACTGTATACAAACCGATAAACGATGCGATATCGGAAAGGAAGAAAGTGTGAAAGAAACCCATCAGGGGTGTCTTTCGCGTTCAATC
>CAMZJG010000248.1 GCA_947307505.1 uncultured Clostridia bacterium
CCCGGGGGACGGCAATGCCGTCCCCCGGTTCGCTATTTTCCGTGCCGCGGAAAAAGGGTGGAATACTGCGGAAATAAGAGGTATAATACAGTGTTCTTTGGACGCATGGAAATCCCAAAAGAAGGAGTCATCAATCATGAAGAAATGGATTTCGATCCTGCTGGCGCTCTGCCTGCTTCTGGCCCTGGCGGCCTGCGGCGGCGCCGAGCAGAATACTCCCGCCCCCACGGAAGCACCTGCAGCCACGGAAGCGCCCGCCACGGAGGCGCCCGCGGCGGAAACCCCCATTCCGGAGGAACCGGCCCTCTGGACCCGGGAGGGCTTTTTCGGGGATGAGAATGAATACATGCTCTCCGTTACCTGGATGGAGGATGTGGAAGAACCCGGCTGGTATGTGGGCTGCATGCTGGGCGAGGACTGGTCAGAGGATTCCTGGGGCGGCATCCTTCCCCAGGAGGGGAACAGCCTGAAGGGGACCCTGCCCAGCGCCGGCAGCAAGGATCCCCTGACCGTTACCCTTACCGAGGAGGGAGAGGACGGCCTGATGCTGGAGGTGGAGGGCGGCGAGACCTATCACTTCACCCCCCGCGATATTCCCAAAGCGACGATCTTCGTCACCATCAATGTGGAGGGCGGGGGGATTATCGACTATGCCGAGGGGGAGGAAGCCCCGGAGAGCGCTCCGGAGTATCCCTTCCAGTCCGCGGTGATCAATCTGGCGGAGCCCAAGATCCATACCTTCGCGGCCTGGCCGAAGGCGGGCAATCTTTTCGTGAAATGGACGAAGAACGGAGAGGATCTCTCTGCGGACGCCCAGATCACCCTGCTTCTGGACGAAAGCGCGGATTACATCGCCGTGTTCGAGGAGGATCCCGACTGGCAGGATCCCGTGCTGGCGCATGCCGGGGATTACCAGTGCGGCAGAGCCCATGCCCAGGTGACAAGCTTCGGAGAGGGCCGGGCCTTCATCGTTGTCGAATGGGGGAGCAGCGCCTGGGAGCTGACCCGGTGGATCCTCGTGGGCGAGCTGGATACGGAGACCGGTACGATCCGGTACACCGACGGCACCAAGTCGAACCTCACCTATGACGACAGCGGTGAAGCGACGGAGGAAGAGACAGTGTATACCGACGGCACCGGTACTATCGTGTTTAACGGGGACGGGACCTTCACCTGGCATGAGGACCAGTCCGGGAACGGGGAGGACATGGTGTTTGAGCGCATCCCCGCCCCCGGCATCGACTATCTCGCCCTGGTGAACAAGGTGAACCCCCTGCCCGACGGCTGGGAGGACGCCCTGGAGACGGTGACCATCACCAATTCCGTGGGCGAATCGGTGGAGGTGGAGGCAAAGGCCTACGCCGCCTATGAACGCCTGAAGGACGATCTGGAGCAGAACGACGGCGTTTACCTGGAACTGGATTCCGCCCGCCGCAGCGTGGCCGCCCAGCAGGATATCATGGACCGCTTCATCGAAAAGTACGGCGCGGATTACGCGGCCAAGACCGTGGCGCAGCCCGGCTACTCCGAGCATCATACCGGCCTGGCCCTGGACCTCTACTTCAAGATCAGGAATGAGGACGGCAGCTTCACCGACGTGTATTACAACGAGGACATGGAGAAAGAGGAGTACAAACCCATCTGGGACGCCATCCATGCCAAGCTCCCCCGGTACGGCTTCATCCTGCGCTACTTGGAAGGGGAGGAGCACATCACCGGCTACCGGTACGAGCCCTGGCACATCCGCTATGTGGACAGCGAGGTCATCGCAGGGGAGATCATGTCCCAGCCCGGCTATACCCTGGAGGAGTACCTGGCGGGCAAGTCCGCGCCTGAGGCGGAGATCGACCTCAGCGGCTCCGCGCTGTATACGGAGGAGGAGCTGACGGACGCCATGCTGGCCATCAAGTGCAGGTTTGCGGCATGGGGAGTCTGCGAGCTCCACGCCATCCGGTATGCCGGGGACGAGGCCAACAGCGCGGAGAATCTGGAGTGGCTGAATACCCTGAATGAGGGTGCGGATTACGCCCAGATCGCAGAGTTCCTGATGGACTTCCATACCGCTCCGGACGCAGGCGGCGCCTGGGAGCAGGATCTGGAGTATACGGATTGGCAGTGGTGGCTGGCCCGCACCGAGGACGGCGACTGGGAGATCGTCACCAACGGGTATTGATGCGGTCACGCTTCACCGGAAATCACAAATCGGGGGACGGCACTGCCGTCCCCCGGATCTGTTTCCAAGGTTTTTCCCGATCCCGGACGCCCTGCCTCCGGCGTTACCCGGGCAGCTTTTCCGTCTCCAGTCCGGAGTCGCTGTACCAGGTGAGCTGATCCTGCAGCATCTGCGTTTCCAGCTCCGGGATCCCCTTCTGGACCAGCTCCGGCCGGTTGAAGTCCACGTCGCCGTTTGCATCCACCACGAGGCCGTCCACGGCGCAGAGGACCAGCAGGTCATATTCATAGGTCTGGGGATCCTCCATCCAGTCCGGCTCCTCCACCGTGACGTTCAGCGAGCAGGGGAACAGAAGCGTCGTGATGTAGCCGTCCACAAAGCGCACCGCGTGGACCGTGTCCTCCACGGCGCAGCGGTTCACGGCGACGGTCTCCCCGTTGTAGAAGCCCGTCCATCCGCTCTTGTCCTGGAATTCCAGGGTGCCGG
>CAMZJG010000249.1 GCA_947307505.1 uncultured Clostridia bacterium
TGGAAAACAGCTTTGACGCCGGAGCCTCCCAGGTGACGGTGGAGATCCAGCGGGGTGGCATGGGCCTCATCCGGGTGACGGACAACGGCTGCGGCATGAGTCCGGAGGACGCGGGCACCGCCTTCCTCCGCCACGCCACCAGCAAGCTCCGGGACGCCCGGGGCCTGGAGGCCATCGGCACCCTGGGTTTCCGGGGAGAGGCGCTGGCGGCCATTGCCGCCGTCTCCCGTGTCCAGCTCCTCACCCGGGAGCGGGGCGCCCAGGAGGGCACCGCCCTCACCCTGGAGGCGGGAGAGGAGATCTCCCGCTCCCCCGCCGGCTGTCCGGAGGGGACCACCATCCTGGTGCGGGACCTGTTTTACAATACCCCCGCCCGGCTGAAATTCATGCGGAAGGACTCCGCCGAGGGGTCCAGCGTTACCGCCGCCGCCCTGAGCTGCGCCATGAGCCACCCCAACGTGGCGGTGCGGTATCTCCGGGAGGGGAAGGAAGAATTCCACACCCCGGGCAACGGCCGGCTGGACGCCGTCATCTATTCCCTCCTGGGGCGGGAATTTGCCAAAACCATGCTCCCCGCCCAGGGCTCCGGGGACGGGATCACGGTGGAGGGATACATCTGTCCTCCCGCGAACGCCCGGGGCAACCGGAAACAGCAGTATTTCTTCGTCAACGGCAGATATGTGAAATCCCTCCTGCTCCAGACCGCGCTGGAACAGGCCTACAGGAACCAGCTTTTCACCGGGCGGTTCCCCGCCTGCGTTCTCTTCCTGGAGCTCCGGCGCAGCGCCGTGGACGTGAACGTCCACCCTGCCAAGACCGAGGTGCGTTTCCTGCAGGAGCGGCAGGTCTTCGACGCGGTTTACCGCAGCGTCCAGGCCGCCCTCCAGGGGGAGGCCGCCCGGCCGGAGCTGCATCTCCCGAAGACGGAGGAGACCGAAACGGAACCCGAGCCGGAGGTACGGGAGGAACCCGCCCCGGCGGCGAAGCCCAAAGCGGCGCCCCCCGTTTCCGGAAGGATCTACAGCCGGGAAAGCGTACCCAAGGCGCCTGCGGCGGATATGCCGAAGATCGTGGAGCAGCTGGTGTTCCGCCAGCCCGCCGCGGAGTACAACCGGGAAGAACAGCCTCCCCGGGAAGAGGTCCCGGTCCACCGGGTGGACCTGACGGAACCTCCCATCCCGAAAGGGGAACCGGAGATCCCTGCGCCGAAGAAGGAACCGGAGCCTTCCGCCCCGGAGAAAAAGCGGGAGACGCCGGAACCGGAGCCGGAGATCCCGGCGGAAAAGGCCCTGCCTCCCTACCGCATCCTGGGGGAAGCCTTCCGGGAATACGCGGTGGTGGAGACGGAGGAAGGGCTCCTGCTCATCGACAAGCACGCCGCCCACGAGCGTATTCTCTTTGACCGGCTGAAGGCCGGGGAACAGGGACCCATGAGCCAGCAGCTCCTGGAGCCCCAGGTGGTGAAGCCCGGGGCGGAGGACGCCGCCCTGCTTCTGGACCATCTCCCCCTTCTGGAGGACCTGGGGCTGGAGGCGGAGGATTTCGGCGGAGGAGCGCTGCTGGTACGCCGCACGCCGGAGGGCGTGGGCCCGGAGGACTGCGCCGCCCTGCTGGAGGATACGGCGGAGGCCCTGCGTCTGGGCAAGCGGCCCGGCAGCCTGGGACAGCGGGACGAGGTCCTGGCCTCCATGGCCTGCAAGGCGGCGGTGAAGGCGGGGATGGATACGGATCCCCGGGAACTGATTCCCGTGGTGGAGGCCGTCCTCTCCGGCCGGGTGAAATACTGCCCCCACGGCAGGCCCGTATCCATGGTCCTCACCAAAGCCCAGCTGGACAGGAATTTCAAACGCACCGGCGGATAAGCGAATACCAGTATTATTACATAAGCAGGTGATAACGTATGATGATGGACGACAATTTCTTCTGGTTCAAGCGCAATGGGATCCATATCCCCGGAGTTAAAGGGGAACATCTGTTCATGCACATCACGGACACCCACGTAAGCACCTGGGACGAAGGGAGCTCTCCCGAGGAACGGGCGGAGACAGAAAAACAGGAGGCCATGTGGGCCTCCTTCAAGGAGAAGTTCGCCCGGGGCCAGCTGCCCTTCTCCGTGGGGAACGACGAGCCCTACGGGGATCCCCAGCGGATCTCCACCGTGGAGGCCTTTGAAAAACAGCTCGCCCTGGCGGAGGAGCTGAAGCCGGAGGCCCTGCTCCTTTCCGGGGACAACCTGGAGCGCATGCATGAGGCCGGTGCGCGGTACCTGAAGCGCAAGCTGGCCGCCTACAGCGGGAAATTCCTCTGCGTGCCGGGCAACCATGAGCCGGAATCCATGGACGGCGTCTACGAGCCGGGGGTGCGGACGCTGGACTTCGACGGCTTCCGGATCGTCGCCGTGGACGACAGCCGCAAGACCGTTTCCCGGGAGGATCTGGACGCCCTCAAGGCTCTGTGCGACGAGGGAACGCCCATGATCGTTCTCTGCCATATCCCCGTGGCCACGGCCAACTGCAAAGAGGAGCTCCACCGGGTGATGGATTATTTCTATATCGACGCGGACGCGGAGGATGAGAATGCCCGGGAATTCGTCGCCCTGCTGGAGAAGAACGACACGGTGAAGGCCGTGCTCTGCGGCCA
>CAMZJG010000250.1 GCA_947307505.1 uncultured Clostridia bacterium
CTGGGGGTCTCCTTCGACCTGGCCCTGCCGGTGGAGGATGAGGGGATCTACGGCAGGCCGGAGTGTTCCGCCCTTCTGGAACTGGCGGGGAAGCTGGGGGTCTCAGGCGCATTGGACCGGAGGGGCGGTTTCCATCTGGCGGGGGGTACCCGGGAGCAGCGCCTGGCGCTCCTCGCCCGATGCCGGGTCCTGGGGCTGCCCGAGGGGGATCGGCAGAGGTCGGTCCATGGCCTTTCCCCCTGGTTTCTGCCCGCCGGGGCGGAGAACCGGGAGACGCGCAGCGGCGGCCCCGCAGGGGAGAGCTGGGTGTTCCGGACGGAAAGAGGGGTGGGCCTGCGGGCCTGGTCCCATATCCTCGCAAACGGGCGGATGGGATGGATCGCCACGGACGCAGGTACCGGGAACCTGTTCCTGGATAACGCCCGGGAAAAGCCCCTGACTCCCTGGGAAAACGATCCCCTGACCCTGTGGGGTCCGGAACGGCTGACCCTGCGCCGGGGCGGAACGGAATATTCCCTGTTTGCCGACGCCGACGGCCGGCCCACGGAGGTCGAATTCGGCTTCGGCTTCGCCCGGTGGAAGCGCCGGCTGGGACCCACAGAGACGGAGGTTACGGCCTTTTTGCCCCGGGAAGCCCGAGGCCTGGTGTTCCTGATCCGGCTCCGGGGCTGGAGATCCGGGGATCAGCTGCGGTTCTTTGCCCGGAGAGCGGAGAAAGCGCCGAAGGATCTTTCCCTTTTAGCCGATGTCCCGGTGCAGCGGGAGGAAGACGAGCTCCGGTGGTTCACCGGCGCCGCCGGAGGCGAAGACTGCGTCGCCGGGGAACTCCCTGCGGCGGACCGGCTGGTACTGGCGCTGGGCATGGAAGAGGCGGAGCAGTTTGCCCGTCCGGGGGCGGCGGAGGCGGAGCTGGAGCGGGTAAGAGCCATGTGGCGGGAACGGACGGGAGCCTTCCGGCTCCGGAGTCCCTCGCCTCGGCTGGACGCCTATCTCAACGGCTGGGCGCTGTATCAGACCCTGGCCTGCCGGTTGATGGGGCGCAGCAGCCTGTATCAGAGCGGGGGAGCCTTCGGTTTCCGGGACCAGCTCCAGGATGTGTGCGCCCTGACGGGCACCCTGCCGGAGCTGGCAAAACGGCAGATCCTGCTTGCCGCCGCCCACCAATACCGGGAAGGGGACGTGATGCACTGGTGGCACCCCCGGGCAGATGGAGATCGGGGGGTCCGGACCCGCTGTTCCGATGATCTCCTGTGGCTGCCCTATGCCCTGACGGTGTATGGGGAAAAGACCGGGGATCTGGGCATCCTGGAGGAGGAAGCCCCCTGGCTGTCATCCCGTCCCCTGGGACCGGAGGAACGGGACCGGTACGAGGCCCCGGCACGGGAGGGAAGCGGCACGCTGATGGAGCACGCCCTGCGGGCAATCAGCCTTGTGCTGGAGCGGGGCTGCGGTCCCCACGGCCTTCTGCTGATGGGGAGCGGGGACTGGAACGACGGCATGGACGCGGTGGGCGGGGAGAGCGTATGGCTCACCTGGTTTGCCGCCCTGGTGCTGGATCGCTTCGCCTCTCTGACGGGGCGGGAGGACCTCCGCGCCGGAGCCGCCGGATTGGGAAAGAGCGCCGACGCCGCCTGGACCGGAGAATGGTATCTTCGCGGCTGGTATGCCGACGGGAGGCCTCTGGGGGCGCCGGGCAGCCGGGAGTGCGCCATCGACTCCCTGGCCCAGAGCTTTGCGGTGCTCAGCGGCTTCGGGGATCCGGAAAAGAGCCGGAGAGCCGTAAAAAAGGCGGCGGAGGTGCTCCTGGATCCGGAACAGGGAACCGTCAGGCTCTTTACACCCCCCTTCAACGGGCTGGAGAAGCCCGGCTATATCCGCAGCTATCTGCCGGGCGTGCGGGAGAACGGGGGTCAGTATACCCACGCCGCCGTGTGGCTGGCCGCGGCCTGCCTCCGCTGCGGGGAGACCGCGCTGGGCTGGAGACTGCTGGAGACCCTGCTTCCCGGGGAACGACCGGAGGAAGTTTACCAGGGGGAGCCCTATGTTCTGGCGGCGGACGTATACACCCATCCGGATATGCCCGGCCGGGCCGGCTGGACCTGGTACACCGGCGCCGCCGGGTGGTTCCTGCGCACGGCGGTGGAAGAACTGCTGGGCCTGCGGATGCGGGCGGGCAGGCTCCATGTCGAGCCGAAACTGCCGGAGTCCTGGCCGGGATATGAGGCCCGGATGAAAGCCGGGGACAGAAGCTGGCAGATCCGGGTCCGCCGCGGGGAGGAACCGGAGATCATAGAATCGATCGGGGAATGAATTGCGCCTGCCGGCGCGTGAAATGTTCCTTCGGAACGTGCATTGACGCTCCGCGCCATGAATCGTGCTGCGCACATGAATTGCCCTGCGGGGCATGAAGGACGGGGAGGGAGGCGGATGCTTCCCTCCTCAGCGTGTCGACAAAGTCTTGTCGCCCCGCTGAAGCAAGTTTTTCAAACAGGGAATATGGAAGATTGTTTGAAAAACTTATGATTGAACGCGAAAGACACCCCTGATGGGTTTCTTTCACACTTT
>CAMZJG010000251.1 GCA_947307505.1 uncultured Clostridia bacterium
GCAAAGGCCATGCCGTCCTCCAGCCGCCGGAACTGGGCCTGCACGGCGCCGTTCAGCAGACGGCGGCCAAAGACGATGACGCTCTTGCAGCAGTAGAGTATATCCGTGGGGCGGTAGCCTTCGGGTTCGGCGTCCAGGGCGGAGGCGGGACAGATGCCCACCATGTCCATGCCCCGTTCCGCAATGAGGAAGTTCTTGATCTTTCGGGTGATGATCTGTTTATCCATGTTCCGTTCCTCCCTCCTCAAAGCACGATCCCGGCGCGGCGGTCGCTGTGGATGATGCTGAAGCCCAGCTCCCGCTCGTCCGTCACATTTCCATCGTCATCCAGAGTCTCCTGCACAGCCAGGGCCCAAGACTCAGCGGAGGTCCAGTCGGACACATACCGACCATTGCCCAGGTTTTTGATCCAGACGTTGTGCTCCAGCAGATAATACTTATGGATGCGGCAGTTCAGGGGATTGGCTGTGCTGACGGGGATCACCCGCTCCAGCTTGCCGTCGATTCCGCCGACCCCCTCCAGCTCCAATTCCAGAAACTCCGGCTGAGGAAAGCCGGGGCCCAGCCCTCTGGCTCCTTCCCGGAAAGCCTTGACCTTATACACATACTCCCCCCGATAGGGCAGATACCCTTCCGGCAGGGCGGTGGACAATAATCTGATCCTTTTCTTCATCTTCCCTGCCCTCACTTATTTGATAATCCGGTCTTCCTGAACTTCTCCGCCCAGTTTCCCACAGGACAATAGACAAGGCAGCGGTCGCAGTGGTACATGGGCAGATGGTCCAGGGTCTGGAATCCGGGGCTTTCAAACTGTTTCTCCAGGGCCGCGGCCAGTTCCTCGTCGCTGGGATGCTCGCTCTCGATCGCATTGGAAGCGAAGCGGTTCAGCTCCCGCTTGAAGCCGAAGCAGGCGGCGGCGCAGCCGTTCACATCCAGCTTGCCCACCCGGACCTTCGCTTCCCCGGATCTCCATTCGATCCCCTCCCCTGCCTCCAAGGCATGGACGGGGCAGACCTGCACGCAGACGGCGCCGCATTTTTCCGGGTCGCAGAGCCTCTCCCCGGAATAGGGCTGATCGTACTCCTCAAACTCCAGGCTGGTGACGATGGCGCAGAGATATACCCGGGGGCCGTTATCCGGAGTGATGATCCGGTGGTTCCAGCCCATTTCTCCGATCCCCGCCCAGTAGGCTGCCTTGTACAGGTCGATGGGCAAACCCGATTTGAGAGGATCTGCGAAATAGGGGACGTAATTTCCCTCCGGCTGCACCGCCTGGAGCACGTTATTGGTCAGAGGCATGGCAAAGCAGCCGTATGTGTTCTCCAGCCACTGGGCAATATCGTAGGTCTCCTTCATGCACAGGTGGTTCACGCTGAGGACGAAGGAATGGGCTGAATAGGAACCCGAGACGTTCATCACACCGTTTTCAAACTGGCGGAATTTAGTCTGGATGGAGCCGGAGATGAGCCGCCTGCCGAAGACGATGACGGACTTGGCGTTGGGAAGCAGGTCCGAGGGGCGGCGGCCAACAGGCTCATCCTCCAGCACCGAGGCGGGGCAGAGGCCCACATAGTCCATGTCCGAACCGGCAAGGACGCGGTTCTTTACCATTTCCGATCTGGTCATTTGTGCCGCGCCTCCTCCCAGTTATAGGTGTCCACGTCCACTGCAGGACAATCGTCGATGTACTGATTGATGTCCACGCTGGAGACCTTCGTATCGTGGAAGCGCTCCTTCCAGTTGCCTACGGGGCAGTACTGGAGGCAGTTGCCGCATTTCCAGGAGGTCTGGTGCTGGATGAAATGGTGGTAGATGTTCTCCTTCTTCACACGGAAACGCTGGGCGGGGGTAAACTCCTCGTCGATGGGGTTTTCCATGATGGGATCCATCAGGTTATAATCCCCGTTGAAGTTGAAATCCGAATAGCATCCCTCGCAGGCGATCTTGCACTTGGTCCAGTTGAGGCCGGAATACTTTTCGATGTGGCCCTCCCCGAAGTCCACGATCCGCTCCTGGCCGGGCTTGTAGGGGGGGATGGCCCCGGTGGGACAGACCTTCTCGCAGATGTGGCACTTCTCGAAGTCGCAGAGGCGTTCCCCGTCCATCATGGGGTCCGGAGTGAGCTTCAGGGTGGTGAGGACCCCGCCGAAGCGGTTCCGGGGGCCGAATTCCGGGGTGAGGACGATGCTGTGCCAGCCGAACTGTCCAAGGCCGGCTGCTACGGCGCAATGGCGCATGCTCAGCATGCCGGAGCCGTGGGTGGGGCCCGCGGTCATGGGCATGGCGATCTCCCCGGTGTTCTGCTCCAGGTACCGGGCCAGCCGGTAGGCAGCCCACAGCAGGTTGTAGTTGGGCGATCCTACGTAACCGAACATGCCGTACTGGCCGTGTACGTTGAACTTCCGATCCTCATAAGCCCGCAGGGCGGCGTTGACAGCCCCGTCCGGCAGGCGCGTGCAGAACATGATCACCGACTGGCATCCGGGAAGAAAGTCCGTGGGGTGCATCCCCTTGGGCGCGGAATTGAAGCGCTCGATGCTGGCGATGCCGACTTTTTCCTG
>CAMZJG010000252.1 GCA_947307505.1 uncultured Clostridia bacterium
CATCAAGAAGGGGGACCGGGTGATGCTGGTGCTCCGGCGCACCTGGCAGTTCTGGGTCATCGCCATCGGTCTGGAAAAACTGGGAGCCGTGGCCATCCCCGCGGTGGATCAGCTTCTGGAGAAGGACTTCCTGTACCGCTTCGAAACGGCGGGCATCTCCGCCATCATCTGTACCGCGGACGGGGAGAGCAGCGCCTGCGCAGAGCAGGCCATGGAGAAGTATGACGGCATCCGGACGAAGATCATCTGCAACGGCGACCGGGAGGGCTGGCACAGCTTCGACGAGGAATATGAGCGGTATTCCAGCCGCTACCCCAGGCCGGAGGACGCCATCTGCGGGGACGACCCCATGATGATGATCTTCACCTCCGGCTCCACGGGCTATCCCAAGCTGGCGGTACACAGCTGCAAATACCCCCTGGGCCATTACGTCACCGCCCGGTACTGGCACTGCGTGGAGCCGGACGGGCTGCACCTTACCATCTCCGACACCGGCTGGGCCAAGGCCATGTGGGGCAAGCTCTTCGGCCAGTGGCTCTGCGAGGCCGCCATCTTCGTGTACGATTTCGACCGCTTCCATGCGGAGGATATCCTGCCTCTGTTCGCCAAATACGGCATCACCACCTTCTGCGCGCCGCCCACCATCTACCGCTTCCTGATCCGGGACGATCTCAGCGGCTATGACCTGAGCTCCATCCGCCACGCCAGCACGGCAGGCGAGGCCATGAACCCGGAGGTCTTCAACCGCTTCCGGGAGGCCACGGGCCTTTCCATCATGGAGGGCTTCGGCCAGACGGAGACCAGCGTCCTGGTGGGCAACTTCGTGGGCATGAGCCCCAAGATCGGCTCCATGGGCAAGCCCAACCCCGGCTTCAAGATCCAGCTCATGAAGCACGACGGCACCTTCGCCGGCACCGGCGAATCCGCGGAGATCGTGGTGGATACCCGGGAGGGCGCCCCCTGCGGCCTGTTCCGGGGCTACTATGAGAATCAGGAAGAGACGGAGGCCAGCTGGCACGACGGCTTCTACCATACCGGCGACGTGGCCTGGCGGGACGAGGACGGCTATTTCTGGTACGTGGGCCGGGCGGACGACCTGATCAAGTCCTCCGGCTACCGCATCGGGCCCTTCGAGATCGAGAGCGTCATCATGGAGCTGCCCTACGTGCTGGAATGCGGCGTCTCTCCCGCGCCGGACGAGATCCGGGGCCAGATCGTGAAGGCCAGCATCGTCCTCACCAAGGGCACCCAGCCCTCGGAGCAGCTGAAGAAGGAGATCCAGGAATACGTGAAGAGCCGCACCGCGCCTTACAAGTACCCCCGGCTCATCGTGTTCCGGGACGCTCTGCCGAAGACCACCAGCGGAAAGATCATCCGCTCGCAGCTGTGACAAAAGAACGAAAAGGGGGGCCGAAACGCTTCGGCTCCCCTGAAATTTCTCTTGACAACCGGAGAAATATGGGCTATATTTAGGCATACTTTAATACGATAATGCGATATCGAGGCAGAATCAAAGCAATATCTGGAGGAAAACCATGTTGGACGAGACCCTGCTGAAAGGGGAGGAACGGGCCATGATGGCCCTCCGGTCCCTGTACCGGAGCTATGGCTACCGCCCCTTCCGCATGAGCCGCTTCGAGGAATACGAGTTCTACATGCGGAACAAGGATTATCTGGAGAGCGGGCGGATCATCACCTTTACGGATACGGACGGGAAGCTCATGGCCCTGAAGCCGGACGTGACCCTGTCCATCATCAAGAACGGAGAAGATGAACCGGGCTGCCGCCAGAAGGTATATTATGACGAGAGCGTCTTCCGGGTCCCCGCGGGGGGCCAGCAGTTCCGGGAGATCCGCCAGGCGGGTCTGGAATGCATCGGGGATATCTGCCTGTACGACGTCTATGAGGTGCTGCTCCTGGCGGCGGAGAGCCTGGGAGCCCTTTCGGACCGCTTCGTGCTGGATCTGAGCCACCTGGGCATCCTCTCCGCCCTCCTGGAGGAAACGGGGCAGGACGAAGCCTTTCGGCGGAAGGCCGCCCTCTGCTTCGCCGAGAAGAACGCTCATGATCTCCGGGACCTGTGCCTCAGCCGGGGGGTGGAACCGGCGGTGACGGAGCGGCTCTGCCGCTGCGCCGCCCTCTGCGGCCCCCTGCCGGAAACCGTGCGGGAGCTGGAAGGCCTCTGTCCCGCCGGGGCGGCGGAGAGCCTGGAGGAACTGCGGACCCTGAGCCGCCTGCTGGGGGAGACCCCCTGGGGGGAGCGGATCAGCCTGGATTTCTCCGTGGTGAACAACATGGGGTATTACAGCGGCATCGTCTTCTCCGGTTTTCTGGAGGGGATCGTGGACACGGTGCTCTCCGGCGGCCGGTACGACCGGCTGATGCACAAGCTGGGGAGAAAAAGCGGAGCCATCGGCTTCGCGGTGTATCTGGATCTTCTGAGCGCGCTCCGGTCCGAGGGGTCGGATCGGGACGCGGACGTGCTGCTCCTGGTCCCCGGGGACGCGGATCCGGAGCGGGTGGCCCGGGCGGTGGAAAAGCTCACGGC
>CAMZJG010000253.1 GCA_947307505.1 uncultured Clostridia bacterium
CTCCCTATCCGGCGGTCAAGGGTCTTTGGGACAAGCCCACCGTCGTCAACAACGTAGAGACCCTGGCCACCGTTCCCTATATCCTGCGGGAGGGGCTGGAGGCCTTCACCTGCTACGGCACCGAGAAGAGCAAGGGCACCAAGGTCTTCTGCCTGGGCGGCAAGGTGAACAATGTCGGCCTGGTGGAGATCCCTATGGGCCTTACCCTGCGGGAGCTGATCTACGAGATCGGCGGCGGCATCCAGAATGACAAGAAATTCAAGGCCATCCAGACCGGCGGCCCCTCCGGCGGCTGTCTCACCGCGGAATACCTGGATGAGCCCATCGACTTTGATAACATGGTCCGGCTGGGATCCATGATGGGCTCCGGCGGCGCCATCGTCATGGACGAAGACAACTGCATGGTGGACGTGGCAAAATTCTACATGGGCTTCATCTGCGACGAGAGCTGCGGCAAGTGTTCTCCCTGCCGCATCGGCACCAAGCGCATCCTGGAGATCCTGGAGCGCATCACCTCCGGCAAGGGTTCCCTGAAGGATCTGGAGGAACTGGAGGATATCAGCGTCGCCTGCCAGAGCAATTCCCTCTGCGCCCTGGGCCAGACCGCGGCGAACCCCATCAACTCCACCATCCGTCATTTCCGGGATGAATACATGGCCCATATCGAGAAGAAGGAATGTCCTGCCGGTGTCTGCAAGGATTTGATCTCTTACACCATCGATCCGGAGAAATGCCGGAAGTGCTCCCTGTGCTCCAGAGCCTGTCCCGTGGAAGCCATCAGCGGCATCCCCGGCAAGGAGCCCTTCGTCATCGATCAGGCCCGCTGCGTGAAATGCGGCATGTGCATCGCCACCTGCAAGTTCGACGCAATCATTCGGAAGTAAGGAGACGGGAATATGGCAAAAGTTAACATCAAAATCGAAGGCTGCGACTACACCGTTGACGACAGCCTGACCGTCCTGGAAGCCGCGAGAGAATGCGGCTATGAGATCCCCTCCCTGTGCAGCTACAACCACGGTGAGTGCAACCAAGCCTCCTGCCGTGTCTGTCTGGTGGAGGTAAAAGGGGCGAAAGGCCTCGTGGCCTCCTGCGTGTACCCCGTTTCAGAGGGGATGGAGGTCATCATTTCCTCCCAGAAGGCCATCAGGGCCCGGCGCACCAGCGTTGAACTGCTGCTCTCCAACCACTCCCAGAACTGCCAGCAGTGCCGGAAGAACGGCAACTGCGAACTGCTCTATGTCGCCCGCCTGGTCGGCGCCAGAGAGGGCGTATTCCAGGGCAGCAAAACTCCCACCACCTATGAGGCGGTATCCCCCTCCATCGTGCGGGACACTTCCAAGTGCATCCTGTGCGGACGCTGCATCGCCCGCTGCAAGGCAGCCCACGGCAACGGCGTTCTGGGGTTTGAGAACAGAGGCTTCAAGACCATCGTAGGCCCTGCCGGGAACATCTCCCTGTCCGAGTCGCCCTGCCTGATGTGCGGCCAGTGCGTCAGCGTTTGCCCCACCGGCGCGCTGATGGAAAAGTCCGACCAGGAGCTGGTGGACAAGGCTTTTGAGGAAGGAAAGCACGTGATCGTACAGACCGCTCCCGCCGTGCGCGCCGGTCTGGGCGAAGAATTCGGTATGCCCGTGGGCACGCCGGTCACGGGGAAAATGGTCGCCGCTCTGCGCCGCCTGGGCTTCGAGCGGGTCTATGACACGAACTTCGGTGCCGACCTGACCATCATGGAGGAAGCCACCGAGCTTCTGAACCGGATCAAATACGGCGGCAAGCTCCCCATGATCACCTCCTGCTCCCCTGGCTGGATCAACTACGCGGAGACCTATTACGGCGATATCCTGGACCATATCTCCAGCTGCAAATCTCCCCATGAGATGCAGGGCGCCATCCTGAAGAGCTACTATGCCAAGACCCGGGGTCTCGATCCCAAGGACGTTTTCGTGGTATCCATCATGCCCTGCACTGCCAAGAAGTTTGAGAAGGAGCGTCCCCAGCTGCGGAACAAGGAAGGCCTCAAGGATGTGGACGCCGTCCTCACCGTCCGGGAGCTGGGCGACATGATCAAGCGCAGCGGCATCCATTTCCTACGTTTGCCGGATGAGGAATTCGATCAGGACATCATGGGCGAATACACCGGCGCCGGCGTCATTTTCGGCGTCACCGGCGGCGTCATGGAGGCCGCCCTCCGTACGGCCTACTATGTGCTGGAGGGCAAGGAAGCGCAGCCCATTGAGTTCACCGCCGTTCGCGGCTTTGACAACATCAAGGAAGCCTCCCTGGAACTGGGCGGCATGACCGTGAACATCGCCGTCACCAGCGGCATGAAGAACGCCAAGATCCTGCTGGACGATATCCGCGCCGGGAAGAGTAAATACCATTTTATTGAGATCATGTGCTGCCCCGGCGGCTGCATCAACGGCGGCGGCATGCCCTATATCCGTCCTTCCCTGCTGCCCAACGAGGACCATGATATCGTGGATACCTTCCGGCAGAAGCGGGCCAATGCGCTGTACAGCGAGGATGAGCGCCAGGCCGTGCGCCAGTC
>CAMZJG010000254.1 GCA_947307505.1 uncultured Clostridia bacterium
CAAGCCTGCCGGTATCGTACCGGCAGGCACAGATTGCAGACGAGCCCGCAAACGGAACGATATCGGAAAGGAAGATAGTGTGAAAGAAACCCTTGTTCGAAAAACTTGCTTCAGCGGGGCGGCAAAACCTTGTCGACACGCTGAAGCCCGCCGGTATTGTACCGGCGGGCAGTTTTTTACTCGGTCTTCACGATGGGCGCGGCGGTCTCCAGGAAGTCCGCCACAGGGGCGAGCTCCGGGAAATCCACGGTCTCGATCTTCCCCGCGTCCACGCTGGCGGCCACATCGGGGCGGATGGGCAGACGGGCGAGGATGGGCAGGTCGTACTCCGCCGCCGCCTCTTCCAGATGGCTGTCTCCGTAGATCTTGTGCTTCTTGCCGCAGTCCGGGCACTCATACCAGGCGTAGTTCTCCACCAGGCCCAGGATGGGCACGTTCATCATCTTCGCCATGTTCACGGCCTTGGCCACGATCATGCTCACCAGTTCCTGGGGGCTGGTGACCACCAGGATGCCGTCCACGGGCAGGGACTGGAAGATGGTGAGGGGCACGTCCCCGGTTCCGGGAGGCATATCCACGAAGAGATAGTCCACGTCGTCCCAGATCACGTCTGTCCAGAACTGCTTCACCGTGTTCCCCACGATGACGCCCCGCCAGACCACGGGATCGGTCTCATTGTCCAGGAACAGGTTCAGGGACATGATGTCGATGCCGGATTCGGTCCGGTTGGGCAGGATGCCCATGGAATTGGCCTTGGCCCGCTCATGCATGCCGAAGGTCAGGGGGATGGAGGGCCCGGTCATGTCCGCATCCATGATGCCCACATGGTAGCCCCGGCGGTTCATGAGCACCGCGGTCATGGAGGTGACCAGGCTCTTGCCCACGCCGCCCTTGCCGGAGACCACGCCGATGACCCGGCGCACCCTGCTCATGGGATTGAGCTGGGCCTTCAGGTCCTCCGCGCTGTGGCAGCCGCCGCTGCAGCCTTCGCAGCTCCCGCCGCAGCTTTCGCAGTCTTCGCCGCAGCCTTCGCAGCCGGCGACCTCGTCTTCCTCTACGATCTCGTAGCCCGCTTCTTTTTTCTCGTCGTCCATGATTCACCGCCGCCCGGAGGCGGCTCTCCTTTCCTGTGTTGACCCGGCTGTGCCGGGTGCATAGGGTCGCAGTGGATCGTTCTCAGCTCTCGATGAGCCCTTCCACGCAGCGGACCACGTCGCCCACGGTCTTCATCTCCGCCACCTTCTCGTCCTCGATGGTGATGCCGTACTCGTCCTCCAGGCTCATGAGCATCTCCACCACGTCCAGGGAATCCGCCCCCAGGTCGCTGACGATGTCGGTGGACTCTGTGATGGTCTCCGGGTCCAGACCAAACTGATTGGCAAAAATCTCCCGCAGCTTTTCAAACACCATAGCGCATTACCTCCTGATATTTTCCAAGCAGAAAATCATTCCGCCGTTTTTTTGTCGCCCCGACGGGCTTTGCCGTAGGCCACCACCACCCGGCGGTTGGGTTCGCTGCCGACGGAGTAGGTGCTGACTTCCTCATAATCCTGCAGGGCGGTGTGGATCACATGCCGCTCATAGGAATTCATGGGTTCCAGGGTCATATTCTTCCGGTATTTGATGACCTTCGCGGCCACCTTGTAGGCCAGGCTCTTCATGGATTCTTCCCGCTTGGCCCAGTAGTCCTCAGCGTCCACGCTGATGTGGGTGCGCTTGGAAACGCCCCGGTTCACCACGTAGCCCGTCAGGTGCTGGATGGCGTCCAGGGTCTCCCCGTGGCGGCCGATGAGCATGCCCAGCTTCTGTCCGTTCAGGCGGATGAACAGGCCGTCCTCCCCCCGGTCCTCCACCTCGGGCACGGCGTCGGAGCCCATGCGCTCCAGCAGGCCCTTGAGGAAGGCTTCCGCCTTCTCCGCCGGGGTCTCCACCCATTCGTAGCTCACCCGGACCCGGGCCGGCACCGCGCCGATGCCCAGGAACCCGGGCTTGGACCGCTCCAGGATCTCCACCGACACCTCTTCCCTGCTCTTTCCCAGCTGTTCCAGGGCGGAGGCGATGGCCAGATCCTCACTCTTCGCGGTGGTTTCTATCGATTTCAGCATAGCTTACACTCCATTATTTTCGCTGCTGTCCGGTCCCGCTGCGGCGTTTTCCGCCGGGGTCTCAGGGGCATCCCCGATCTCCTCCGCCGTGATCGACGGGACCTCGGGGATCTCCGGGATATCCGGGATCTCAGATCCCGCATCCGGCAGGACGTCCGCAGGCTCCTCAGGGGACTCGGGGACCACATAGTTGGGATCGAAGCGGTCGGGCACGTAAGCCCGGCCCCGGGCGTAGACCCGGTCTCCCACCCGGGAGGGATTGTCGTCTTCCTTTTTCTTCTTCCCGGGGTTGTTGGCGGCCTGCCATTCCGCAGCCCGCTGCTCGGAACGCTGCTTCTCGCTCTTCTGCACCTTCCGCCGGCTGGTGTTGGGGTTCACGGTGGTGGCGCCTTCGGCGCGGAGACGCTCGGTCTCGGCGCGCTTGCGCT
>CAMZJG010000255.1 GCA_947307505.1 uncultured Clostridia bacterium
CTTCGCCGCTCTGCGGCGAATCCACCTCCCTCGGGGAGGGAGGCTGAACTCCCGTCCCCCGTCCCCGGAAGGAGGATCCGATGGGGGAAACCGCCGCGCGGTTTTTCCCTTGGCCGTCGGGGGAAGAAATCGGACCGCCGGAGGCTACTTGACGAAAACATCGGCAGGAACGATCTTTGCCGTGGATGCGCAGCCTGTGAGGTCCGCGACGTCGACAGACGGCGATCAGCCGCTTTTCCGCTTCCCTTTTCCGGCGGTGTATCCCCGGCGGATGCGGCTGTAGCAGTCGTTGCACAGGCGGCCTGAGTGGTACAGGGGCATGGGGGCTCCGCATCGAGCGCAGAAGCGGATGTTGTTCTTCAGGTTGTGAAGCAGGATCTGGTTGATGAGATCGGCGGTCTTCTCCCGCTCCTCCCGGAGCTTTTCCTCCTCCACATGGCAGCCGAAGGCCTTGGAGAAGGAGAAATACAGGTCCAGCTCCCGGTAGTACAGCTCCAGCTCCGGCAGGGTATAGGCGGTGCGCTTCTCCGGCAGTACCGGCTGCTCCGGCTCCCCGCCTCCGTTCCAGATCCGGAGGAAGCGGAAGAAGAGCATGCTCAGCTCGTCGTCCGTCTCATCGAAGGGGATGTTGGCAGCCCGAAGCTCCATCTCCTTGTCCAGGCGGAAGCCCCGCTCCCGCATCTGGGTGATCATGGTGATATACCGGGTAATATCCAGCTTCCGGTAGGGCTCCGCCGTGGGCATCCGGTTCCACACGCTCAGGACCTCCAGCAGGTCGAAGTCCACCATGAGCACCAGGTCGGAGAACCCCGCCACAGCGTACTGGAGGGGCGGGACCACGGTCTCCATTCCCGCCTGGATGGAGGAGAGGTTCTCCGTCGCCCCCACGTATCCCTTGTCATAGATGCCGTATCGTCCCGCCCGTCCGGCGATCTGCTGGATTTCCTCCGGCTTCAGGGGGCGGCGCTCCTTGCCGTCGAACTTCTCCGTATCCATGAAGATGATCCGGCGGATGGGCAGATTCAGCCCCATGCCGATGGCGTCGGTGGAGACCACGTACTGCCGGTCCCCGTTCAGGAAGCCCTCCACCTGCTTCCGCCGGGTGGCGTAGGGCAGGGCGCCGTAGATGATGGCAGGCTCCTTCCCGTGCTGCCGCAGGTCTTCCGCGATGCTCAGCACGTTCATTTTGGAGAAGGTGATGAGGGCGTCCCCGGGCTGGATATCCAGGTAGTTCACCACCTTGTTCATGCACAGGAGGGGCGTCTTCCGGGTATGCTCCACCACTTCCACCTGGTCCCCGCAGCTGCGGATGAGACGCAGGAGCAGATCCTTGGCGTGGGGGGCGGCGCAGAGGTGGATCTCCGGGGCCAGGACGCCCAGGATGGCTCGGGTCCAGGCGTAGCCCCGCTCGGAGTCCGCGATCATCTGGCATTCATCGATCACCGCCACGTCGAAGCGGCGCTTCATCTCCAGCTTTTCCGCCGTGGCGGCCACATGGGTGTCCCCTTCCCGCACGTCCTCCTCCTCGCCGGTGGAGAGGCTGCAGTTCACCCCGTAATCCAGCAGGGTCTCCTGGGCCTCCAGGGCCAGGAGGCGCAGGGGGGCCAGGTATACGCCGGTCTCCGCCCGGATGAGGCGCTGGAAGCCCGCGTAGGTCTTCCCCGTATTGGTGCCGCCGATGTGGAGGATAAAGCGCCGTTCCATGGCCCGGGCTTCCGGGTATTCGTCCTTGGGATTCAGCGCCACCAGGGTCTCCAGGCTGTTGCGGATGGCCCGGGGAACATAGGATACGGAATACACGTAGCTCAGGGGATGGTCCAGCAGCTCCTGAGCCGGGAACTTCTCCAGATTCAGCAGGGCGTCCATATCCGCCTCCGGCTGGGCCTGAGAAAATTCTGTCAGCGCCGCGGCGGCCACCGCCTCCAGCACGGGAACATAGTGGTCCCAGATGCGTTTGCACCAGTCCGACGCGGGATTCCGGCCGAGCCACACCCCGGTGTTGGCAAAATGCCGCAGGTCCGCGGCGGCGCTCACGTCCGGCAGACCCGCCCGCTTCTCCAGGGCCAGGAACTGGCCGATATAGCCCATGGCCTTGCCGCTGCGGAGGCTGGCTGAGGCGGTATTCCCCGCCATGCGCTCCACGAGGCCCCGATGGAAGAGCTCCGCCAGCCTGGCGCAGCGCTCGTCCCCGGTGCGGGGACAGGCGTTCCAGGCTTCCTCCAGCAGCTGGCAGGCGGCCTTCAGGGCGTCCTCCGTCTCCGCCATGGCGGCCTCCCGGGCCCGGGTCTCCGCCTGGGCCGCGGCCTGGACGGCGCCGCGGAACCGCTCTCCCGCCTCCGCCTCCACCACGACGGATTTTTCCCAGGTGCGCACCCGGCGGCCGTTATAATGATGGTACGTCGGCGGGGGCAGAAGCTCCTTCAGCAGAGCCTCCGTCCATCCCCTGCTCTTCAGGGTGCCGAAGGTCCAGTTTTTCTTGCTGTTTCCACCAGACATGAGGTACTCTCCAAATCAGAATCGCATAGTAACA
>CAMZJG010000256.1 GCA_947307505.1 uncultured Clostridia bacterium
TGTTGATGGCCACCACGATGGGGATGTTGGCCGCCCGGGCGTGGTTGATGGCCTCCACGGTCTGGGGCATGATGCCGTCGTCCGCCGCCACCACCAGGATGGCGATATCCGTCACCATGGCGCCTCTGGCCCGCATGGAGGTGAAAGCCTCGTGGCCGGGGGTATCCAGGAAGGTGATGACCTTGCCGTTGATCTCCACCTGATAGGCGCCGATGGCCTGGGTGATGCCGCCGGCTTCGCCCTCCGCCACATGGGCGTGGCGGATCTTGTCCAGCAGGGAGGTCTTGCCGTGGTCCACGTGGCCCATGACCACCACCACGGGGCTCCGGGGCTTCAGCTCTTCCGCCGTATCCTCCCGGTCGTCGATGAGCTGTTCCTCGATGGAGACCACGACCTCGTGCTCCACCTTGCAGCCCAGCTCCATGGCCACCAGGGCGGCGGTATCGTAATCGATCACGTCGGAGAGGGAGGCCATGACCTTCATTTTGATAAGGGTGCGGACCACCTCCGCGCCGGTCTTCTTCATGCGGCTGGCCAGCTCGCCCACGCTGATCTCGTCGGGGATGGTGACCTTCACCGGGGCCTTCTTGGCGATCTCCAGCTGGAGCTTCTGCATCTGGGCCCGCTGCTCCTGCCGCCGCTTGGCGCCGGAAGCCGCGGCGTTGGCGCCGGGTCGCTTATCCTTCCGGCCGCCGATCTTCTCCTTGCCCTGCCGGGCGTTCTGGAGCTTCTCCGGTACGAATTTATCCAGCCGCTCGTCGTACTTCGCGGTATTCAGCGTCGTGCTGCGGGTATCGATGACCCGCTTCTGGGGCACCCGGGAGGACTGCTGGCCCTGCTGGGGTTTGGCCCCCTGCTGCTGGGGCTGCGCGGGCTTCTGCCCGGGCTGGGGCTGCTTCTGCCCCTGGGCGGCCGGCTGGGTCTGAGGCTGCTTCGCGGGCTGCTGGGGCTTGCTCCCCTGCTGCTGGGGCTGCTTCTGCCCCTGGGCGGCCGGCTGAGCGGGTTTCTGCCCCTGGGCAGCGGCGGGCTGCTTCTGGGGCTGGGGTTTCGCCGCCTCGGACGTTTTCTCCGTCACCTTTTCCGGGGCCTTTTCCGGGGCGGTCTCCACCACCGGCTCGGGGGCCTTCTCCGGGGCTTTGGGCTCGGCGGGCCGGCCTTCGGCGAAGATCTCGTCCAGACTGGCCACCTGGTTATGGAAGGTCAGATAATCAAAGATGATGTTCAGTTCCCGGTCCGTCAGCACCTGCATATGGTTCTTGGGCGCCTCGGAGTATTTGGTCAGGATCTCCGCCAGCGCCTTATACGTGGTGCCGAAATCCTTGGCGACCTCATGCACGCGGTATTTGATCATTGCTCTGTCCTCCCTTTCCCGGTCCTTCCCGCCGCAGCTTCCGCGTCCCGCCCGGGAAGGGCGGAAAGCTTCTTCTGCAGGGCGGCGGCAAGGCCCTTGTCCGTCAGCGCCAGGATGGCGCAGACCCGCTTATCCAACAGCTCGCCCAGGGTATCTTTATCCCAGGGGAGCGTGATCATGGGGATCCCGTACCAGCGGCTCAGGTTCCCCGCTTTCTTCCTCGTATTGTCTGCGGTGTCCGAGGCCACCATGAGCAGAACGGCCTGCCCGCTCCGGGCGGCGCCGGAGACGCCGTCCTCCCCGATCAGGAGCTTGCCTGCCCTGCGGCAGAGCCCCAGGAAATTCAGGGCCTTATCCATCCCCGGTCACCTCCTCCGGCGGCGGAGGCAGGGACGCCAGTTCCGCGGCCAGCTTATCGTAAAGCGCCTCCGGCACGCTGACGTTCAGCGCCCGGTCCAGGGCTTTGGATTTCTTCGCTTTCCGGAAGCAGTCGGGCCGGGTGCACAGGTAAGCCCCCCGGCCGGAGAGTTTCCCCGTCCGGTCCAGGCGCAGATCCCCCTCGGGGGTGCGGACCACCCGCACCAGATCCCGCTTGGGCTTGTGTTCCCGGCAGCCCAGGCATTGACGCAAAGGCACATGCTTCGGCATACTGTCTGCTTCCTCCCGATCCGCTTATTCTTCCTCGACAGGCTCCGGATCCTCCTCCGGAGTCAGGCCCAGCTTATCCAGGTCAATGACGATGCTGCTGTGTTCCATCATCTCCGAAGCGGGGCGGATATCGATGCGGCAGCCCGTGAGCTTGGCAGCCAGGCGGGCGTTTTTCCCCTCCTTGCCGATGGCCAGGCTGAGCTGATTATCCGGCACCACGGCCCGGAAGCTGTGGTCGTTCTCCAGCCGGGAGACGCTGTATACCTCCGCGGGAGCCAGGGCGGCGGCGACGAAGTCCTCCGTATTCTCGCTCCACTTGACGATATCGATCTTCTCCCCCCGGAGCTCCTCCACCACGGCGTTGACGCGGCCGCTCCTGGGGCCGACGCAGGCGCCGATGGGATCCACCTGGGGATCCGAACTCCATACGGCGATCTTGCTGCGGGTGCCCGCTTCCCGGGCGATGCTGCGGATCTCCACGATGCCGTCGGCGATCTCGGGCACCTCCTGCTCGAAGAG